>JBBRHQ010000166.1:0-6747 GCA_038222365.1 Solirubrobacterales bacterium | reverse complement strand
GGGCACGATCATGATCTTCGAGAAGATGTTCGAGAACCGCCTCTTCTTCGTCGACAAGCTGGTCGCGATGGGCGCTCGGATCACGCTGTGCGATCCCCACAGGGCGATGGTCAGCGGTCCGAGCCGTCTTCACGGCGAGCGGGTCGAGAGCCCCGACATCCGCGCCGGGATGGCGATGCTCATCGCGGCGCTCGCCGCGGATGGAACTTCGGAGATCGGCAACATCCGCCAGATCGACCGCGGCTATGAGCAGATCGACGATCGTCTGCGGACGCTCGGCGCCCACATCGAGCGCGCCTCGGCCGACGTCCCGGCCTAGCGGCTCAACCTGGAGGCCCGCAGCGTGATCCATCCGATCCCACCAGGCACCCGCGACATCCTCCCCGACGAGATGCGGGAGCTGCGGCGGCTGCACCTCTCGCTGATGGAGGCCTTCGAGGCGCACGGCTACGGCGAGGTCAGCACCCCGACGATCGAGCTCGACGACGTGCTGGCGCGCGGCGACGGGCGCTCCACCGGCAGTGCCTATCGCTTCTTCGACGAGCGCGGGGAGCTGCTCTCCCTGCGCTCCGACATGACGATCCCGATTGCCCGGCTGATCGCCAACCGCTACGCGAACGCTGAGCCGCCGATCCGGCTCTGCTACATCTCCAACCTGTTCCGGGCGGTGCGTCCGCAGAGGGGGCAGATGCGCGAGTTCGTCCAGGCGGGGGTCGAGCTGATCGGGGCGCCCGCGCCACAGGGCACCGCGGAGGTGATCGAGGTGCTCGCCGCGGCCCTCGACGCGGCGGGACTCGACCGGGCCGTGATCGGCCTTGGGGACTCCGATCTCTTCCGGCAGCTGCTCTCCGAGCTCGGGGTCGAGGGGGAGGCGAGGGATTCCGTCCTCGAGCGGCTCGCGACCCACGACCTGGTCGGCCTCGAGTGGGTGCTGGGCGAGCTCGATGGGGTGAGCCCGGAAGGCTGCCGGACCCTGGTGGCGCTGAGCCAGATGAGAGGCGGCCGGGAGGTGATCGAGCAGGCGCGCGAGATCGGCGGAGGGGCGGTCGAGCGGGCGACCACGAGGCTGCGCGAAACCTTCGACGCGCTCGAGGCTCGCGGGGCGGCGGGCCGGATCCAGATCGACCTCGGCCTGCTGCGCGATCTCGGCTACTACAGCGGGGCGATCCTCGAGGTCTACGATCCGGCGCTCGGCCACGTCCTCGGTGGCGGCGGGCGCTATGACGAGCTGATCTCGAGGTTCGGGGTGGACCTGCCGGCGGCCGGCTTCGCGCTCTACCTGGAGCGGGTCCACGTGGCGCTGCTCGAGGAGGAGCGCCGGCGGGCGAGCGAGAATGCGGGGGAGGGCCGGTGACCCAGGTCGCCGGAGCACTCGGCCCGAAGGCGGACGGTCCGCTGAAGCTCGCGGTTCCCCGCGGGGCGCTGTTCGAGGGCACCCTCGACCTGCTCGACGCCGCCGGGATCCCGACCGAGGAGCTGCGCAGCGACTCGCGCTCGCTCGTCTTCGCTGCCGGGAGTATCACCCTGGTGACGATGCGGCCCTCCGATGTTCCCACCTACGTCGAGGCCGGCGCCGCCGAAGTCGGAATCACCGGCAAGGACGTCCTGCTCGAGCAGGCCGACAGGATGGTCTACGAGCTGCTCGACCTCGGCTTCGGCGAGTGCCGGATGGTGCTGGCGGGGAGGGCCGGGGACAGCCGGCTGGGCGAAGCAGAGCGTCGCCTCGGGACGGTGCGGATCGCGACCAAGTACCCGCGCATAGCCGAACGCCACTTCGAGCAGAGCGGTCGCCAGGCCGAGGTGATCGAGGTCAAGGGCTCGGTCGAGCTGGCGCCGCTGGTCGGGCTTGCGGATGGGATCGTCGACCTGGTCGCCAGCGGCCGCACCCTGGAGGAGAACGAGCTCGAGGTTCGCGAGGAGATCGCCGCCTGCACCGCCCGCTTCGTCGCCAATCGCGTCGCCCACAAGCTCCGCGCCGCCGAGGTCGACGAGCTCACCGCGAAGCTGAGGGCGGCCCCGCGATGAGGATCACCAGGATCGAGTGGGACGGCACCGACCCCGCCGGACTCGTTGCCCGGCTGCGCCCGGATGCCCTCGTGGAGGCCTCGGTCGCGGCCGACGTCGCCGAGATCGTCACCGCCGTGCGCGAGGGCGGGGACGGCGCCGTGCTCGAGCTGGGCGAGCGCTTCGACGGGGTCGCGCCACGGAGCCTCAAGGTCCCGGTAGAGGAGATCCAGTCGGCGACGGCCACCCTCGATCCGAGCTTGCTCGAGGCGCTGAAGGTCGCCGCGACCAACATCCGCCAGGTGGCCGAGAGCCAGCTCGCCGCGGCTCCGGTCACCGTGGAGCTGCCCCAGGGGCACGCCGTGGCGATCCGCGAGGTCGCGGTCGGGAGCGCCGGGATCTACGTGCCCGGCGGTGGGGCGGCGCTCGCCTCGAGCGCGCTGATGTGCGCGATCCCCGCCCGGGTCGCGGGGGTCGGGCGGATCGCCCTGGCCTCGCCCCCGGGGCCCGAGGGACAGGTCAGCTCCGCCGTGCTGGCGGCCTGCGACGAGGCCGGGATCGACGAGGTCTATGCCAGCGGTGGCGCCCAGGCGATCGCCGCTCTGGCGATCGGAACCGAGACGATTCCCCCGGTCGATCTCGTCGCGGGCCCCGGCAACCCCTATACCCAGGAGGCCAAGCGCCAGCTCTACGGCCTGGTCGGGATCGACGGGATCGCCGGGCCCTCGGAGCTAATGGTGATCCTCGGGGAGAGCGCCAGGATCGAGTGGGCCGCCTTCGACCTCTGCGCCCAGGCCGAGCACGGGGCCGGGAGCCCCCTGGTCGCGACGGCGGTCGAGACACGGACTCTCGACCGCCTGGCCGAGCGGGTGAAGAAGGTTGCGCGGTCGAGGCGGAGCGTCGCCGACGCCGCCCTTTCACTGATCGCCGTCCCCGACACCGACGCCGCCCTCAGCCTCGCCAACGCCTACGCGCCGGAGCACCTGCAGATCGCCACCGAGGACGCCGAGATTCTGGCCGGCTCGGTTCTCACCGCCGGCTGCGTCTTCGTCGGCGAGGGCGCCGCCACCGCCTTCGGCGACTACGCGGCGGGCTCGAATCACGTTCTGCCGACCGGGGGCGCCGGGCGCTTCCAGGGGCCCCTCGGCCCGAGCGCCTTCAGGCGCCGGATCGCAAATGTAAGCTTCCCCGGCCCCGCGGCCGAGGCGCTGGCGCCGCACACCGAGGCGCTGGCCCGGGCGGAGGGGTTGCCCGTTCACGGCGAGTCGGGAAGGGTGAGGGGATGACGCGAACGGCCGAGCAGTCGAGAAAGACCAAGGAGACCGAGATCCGCCTCTCGGTGAACCTCGACGGGGCCACCGAATCGGAGATCTCCACCGGGGTCGGGTTCCTCGACCACATGCTCGAGCTGCTTGCCCGCCACGGCCATCTGGGCCTGCGAATCGAGGCCAGTGGCGACCTCGAGACCGGCGCCCATCACACGGTGGAGGATGTCGGGATCGTCCTCGGGCAGGCGATCGACGTCGCCCTCGGGGACCGCGCCGGGATTCGCCGCTACGGCTCGGCGCTGGTGCCGATGGACGAGTCGCTGGCAGAGTGCGCGATCGACATCTCGGGCCGGCCCCTCTGCATCTATGAGGCCGATCTTCCCGCGACCTCGATCGCCGGGTTCGACACCGAGCTCGCCGAGGAGTTCTTCCGCGCCTGCGCCGCCTCGGCCAAGGCCACCGTGCACCTCACGGTGCGCCGTGGGACCAGCGCGCATCACATGATCGAGGCCTGCTTCAAGGCCTTCGCACGGGCGCTCCGCGAAGCGGTGGAGATCGATCCGGGGGAGACCGGGGTCCCCAGCACCAAGGGAAGCCTCGCCGGTTGACCCGGATCGCGATCCTCAACTACGGGATGGGCAACCTTCGCTCGGTCGCCAAGGCGCTCGAGCAGGTCGGTGCCGAGGCCGAGGTCACCGACGAACCGGAGGTGGCGCGCCGCGCCGACGGCATCGTCCTGCCGGGGGTCGGCGCCTTCCCGAAGGCGATGGTGCAGATTCGCGAGCGCGGCCTCGACCAGCTGGTCGAGGAGCGAAGCGCGGCGGGGGTCCCGATACTCGGCATCTGCCTCGGGCTCCAGCTGCTGTTCGCCTCCTCGACCGAGCTCGGCGGCTCGCCGGGGTTGGGATTGCTCGAGGGCGAGGTCACCGAGATCGCCGCCGGTGGGCTGAAGGTCCCGCACATCGGCTGGTCGCCGGTCGAGTGGGAGCGCATGTCGTCACCGCTTCCCTTGGGAATCGATCCCGGCACCCCCTTCTACTTCGTCCACTCCTTCGCGGTCCGCCCCCGGCCCGACGAGGTGATCGGGACCGCCGCGCACGGCGAGCGATTCGCCTGCGCGGTGCAGCGCGACAAGGTCTTCGGGGTCCAGTTCCACCCGGAGAAGTCGAGCGCGGCGGGGCTGGCGCTGCTCGCGAACTTCGCCGGCTTCTGCGCGCGCACGCTGACCGCGGCGTGATCCTCTACCCGGCGATCGACATTCGCGGCTGCGCCGCCGTCCGCCTCACCCAGGGCGACTACGCGCGAGAGACCCGCTACGACGTGGACCCCGTCGACGCCGCGGCGCGATGGGCGGAGGGCGGCGCTCCCTTCCTGCACGTCGTCGACCTCGACGGGGCGCGCGGCGGTGCGCCGCAAAACCTCGAATCGGTGAGGAGGATCGCCGCCGCCGTCAGCTGCCCGATCCAGATCGGCGGCGGGTTGCGCGACGCGGCCTCGGTCGAGGCGGCGCTCGGCACCGGGGCCGAGCGGGTCGTGATCGGCACGGCCGCGCTGCGCGACTCCGGTTTCCTCGCCGATCTGCTCGCCGCTCACGTCGAGCGGGTGGTGGTCTCGGTGGACGTCCGCGGTGGCAGGGTCTCGCTCGCCGGCTGGACCGAGACCAGTGAGATCGACGCCGCCGAGGCGGTGGCCGAGCTCGGCGACCGTGGCGTCCGGCGCTTTCTCTTCACCCCGATCGAGGTCGACGGGACGATGGAAGGGCCGGGGCTGGGGGAGCTCTTAAGGGTGGCCGAGGCGACCTCGGCGGAAGTCCTCTATTCCGGCGGGGTCGGCGATCTCGGCGACCTGCGGGCCCTGGCCTCCGCGGCGCCGGCGAACGTCACCGGGGCGATCGTCGGCCGGGCGCTGTATGAGGGGCGGTTCACGGTGGCCGAGGCGAAGGCGGCGCTGCAGGGCGCTTAGCGCCGCAGCCTGCGTAGCCTCTCCCGCGTGGTCCTGAAGCGAGTCATACCGTGCCTCGACGTCGACGCCGGCCGGGTCGTCAAGGGCACCAACTTCGTCGGCCTCCGCGATGCCGGCGACCCGGTCGAGCTGGCCGAGCGATACGACGCCGAGGGCGCCGACGAGCTGGTCTTCCTCGACATCACCGCGTCGCACGAGCGACGCGAGACGATCGTCGAGCTCGCCCGCCGCACCGCCGAGAACGTCTTCATCCCGTTCACGGTCGGCGGCGGGATCCGTTCGGTCGCCGACGCGCAGGCGGTCCTCGACGCCGGCGCCGACAAGGTCTCCGTCAACTCCGCCGCCCTGCACCGTCCTCAGCTGCTCGACGAGCTGGCGAGCACCTTCGGCGCCCAGTGCGTCGTGATCGCGATCGACGCCAAGCGGGAGGACGGGGGCTGGGGGGTCTACGTCAACGGGGGGCGCCGGCGGGTCGAGGGGCGCGAGGCCGTCGCCTGGGCACGCGAGGCGAGCAGCCGGGGGGCGGGGGAGGTGCTGCTGACCAGCATGGACCGTGACGGGACCAGCGACGGCTATGACCTGGAGCTGACCCGGGCCGTCGCCGAAGCCGTCGGGGTGCCGGTGATCGCCTCGGGCGGCGCCGGCCGCCTCGAGCACCTCAGCGAGGCGATCGCCGAGGGTGGCGCCGACGCGGTGCTGTGCGCGTCGATCTTCCACTACGGGACCTTCAGCGTCGCCGAGGCGAAGCGACGGATGGACGCCGACGGCATCCCGGTCCGCCTCTGAGACCGTCCCGTTAGGGGTTCCCCCGCTTCGGCTCCTTCTTCACCGGCTGCAGCGCGTAGATGCTCGAGTAACCGGTCAGGTAGATCCGCCTTCCGTCGGAGATCACCGGCATGTAGGCGCCGGTCTTGAACTGGAACTTCCGCTCGCCGTTGGTCAGCTTGAACCCGTAGGTCGTCGTGCCCTCGAAGGTGGCGATGTAGACGGTCTTGCCGATCACGCTGAGCGAGCCGATCACCGGCCCCCCGAGGTCGCGGGTCCAGCGCTGGGCCCCGGTCTTTGCGTCGAGGGCGTAGATATTGCCGTCGTAGGAGCCGATGTAGACGCTCGGGGGAGTCTGCCGCGTATCGGCGACGGCCGGCCCCGGATAGACATAGCCGCCGGTCGACTGGGTCCAGGCGAGCTCGCCGGTCTTCGCGTCGAAGCTGTAGATGCGGTTGTCATTGTTGCCGCTGTAGACGCGGCCGAAGGCGACCGCCGGGGTCGAGTAGAACGCCCCGCTGCGGCTGAAGCTGAGCCCCTGGGAGCCGGCCTGCCACTCGATCTTGCCGCTGCGGGCCTTCACCGCCGACATCTCGCCGCCGTAGTCGCCGACGTAGAGCAGCCCGTTGCGGTAGGCGGGCCCGGCCTTGATCGCGCCCGCCAGCGGAGTGCTCCAGACGGTGTGCCCGTCTCGGGTCGAGAAGGCCCGAAGGCTGCCGTCCTCGTCGCCGAAGAAGACCCGCTTGCC
>JBBRHQ010000165.1:0-6831 GCA_038222365.1 Solirubrobacterales bacterium | reverse complement strand
CCTCGACTTTGCGGAATCCGCCCATCGGTCGCGGAGTCTACGAACGGCGCGATACAGTCACGCCGATGCCGGCCTATGACCTCAACGGCAAGGTCGTCCTCGTCACCGGGGCGGCGCGGGGAATCGGCTTCGAGGCGGCTCGCCAGACGCAGCTCCGGGGCGCCTGGGTAGCCCTGGTGGACCTGGACGCCGCCGAGGCAGAGGCGGCGGCGCGGCGGATCGGCCGGCGGACGATCGGGATCGGCGCCGACGTCAGCGATCGCGAGCAGATCGAGGCGGCGGTGGCGCGCACGGTGACCGAGCTCGGAGGCCTCGACGTCGCGGTCGCCAACGCCGGCATTGCGCCCGAGCTCGGGACCACCCGGGCGATTGGCACGGCCGAATGGGAGCGGGTGATCGAGGTCAATCTGCTCGGCGTCTGGCGCACCGTCCGGGCCGCGCTCCCGCACGCGGTCGACCGCCGCGGGCATCTCGTCCTGGTCGCCTCCGTCTACGCCTTCATGAACGGGCTGCTGGTCAGCTCCTACGCGACCGCCAAGGCGGGGGTCGAGTCCCTGGGCCGCTCGCTGCGGGCCGAGCTCGCCCCCTACGGCGCCGGCGCCTCGGTTGCCTATTTCGGCTTCATCGACACGAGGATGGTCCAGGAGGGCTTCTCGCACCCGCTCGCCGAGCGCCTGCAGGAATCGCTGCTGCCCGCGATCGGGCGTCGGCGGCTCCAGCCCGCCGACGCCGGCCGGGCGATCGTCGAAGGGATCGAGGAGCGCCGGCCGCGGATCGTCGCTCCCTCCTGGTGGCGGGCCGTGCTGTCGCTGCGGGGGGCCCTCGACCCGCTGCTCGACCGCCAGATGGCCGGCAGCGAGGAGATCGCGGCGATCATCCGCGAGGCCGACGCCGCGGTGAGCGCCCAGCCAGACAAGCCCACTTCGGTCATCGGGCCCGCGGGCTAGGGCCGGGTCAGCTCCTCCAGCAGGAAGACCAGCGACTCATACGGGCGCCCGGTTGCGCGTTCCAGCCCCACCTCGCAGGTGCGGTTGCTGCAAAGATGGGCATCGAAGCTGCGCGCCCTGACCTCCTCGGCCTCCTCCCGGGTCGCCGCGGCGCTCAGCTCGGGATGCAGGAAGCCGCGATCGCCGGCGAATCCACAGCAGGTCGCGTGCAGTGGCACGTGGAGCTCCTCGCTGAGTCGGCCGGCGACCTCCTCCAGCGCCCTGGTGAGGCCGAGGTGTCGGACCGAGCAGGTCGGATGGACGGTTGCCGAGGCGACGGTGCGCCGCACCTCGAGGCCGGCCAGGAGCAGGTCCTGGGCCCAGGCGATCGAGTCGAGCAGCTCGAGCTTGTCGTGGCGGGCGACGTTGATCTCGCTCAGCTCCCCATCGCCCGGATCGGCAATGCCCTGGGTGCAGGAGCTGGCGTCGATCACGATCGGCAGGCGGCCGTCACCGCTCCAGCGCCAGAGACGCTCGACCATCTCGTTGGCCTTGTGCCGGGCCCCCTCGCGGTAGCCCTTCGAGCTCCAGGGGACGCCGCAGCAGCTGCCGGCGACGTCGGGGGGGATCCAGACCGGCACCCCAGCCCGGCGCGAGACCTCGACCAGCGCCTGCGGCAGGCTCGGTCGCGGGCCCTCCCGCGAGCGCGGCCGGCCGAAGATGCGGTTGATGCAGGCCGGCACGTAGACGGCCGCCGCGCCCTCCCGCTCGGTGGCCGGCAGGTTCGGCGGGGCGGCCGGCGGCATCCCCTCCCCCCATTCGGGGAGGAGCTCCGCTCCGGCCGCTCGCCGCGCCGCCCGGGTCAGGCCCCGAAGTGGCGCGTCGCCCGCCACCCGGGAAACGGCCTCACCGACTCGCAGGCCGCCGCGGGCGGCGCTCTCGACCTTCTCCCAGCGCTCCGCCGTGCGCAGAGCAGCCCGCTCGGCCGCGGGGGAGTGGGCCTCGGCCCGCAGGCCCTTGACCATCTTGCCGGTGTCGATCCCCAGAGGGCAGGCGAGCGCACAGGTGCCGTCGGCGGCGCAGGTATCGACAGCGTCGTAGGAGTAGTCGGCGAGCAGCGAGCGGGCGACGGGCGACCCGGGCGGCTGGCGGGCGATCTCCCGGCGCAGGACGATCCGCTCCCGCGGCGTCGTGGTCAGCCCCCGGCTGGGGCAGACCGGCTCGCACATCCCGCACTCGACGCAGCCGGTCACCGACTCCTCCACCGGGGGGTTCGACTTCAGGTGGCGCAGGTGGACCCCGGGGTCGCGGTTGAGCAGGACCCCCGGGGCGAGGACGCCGTCGGGGTCGGCGAGCCCCTTCACCCGCCACATCATCTCGGTCGCCACCCTTCCCCACTCCCGCTCGACGAAGGGAGCCATGTTCCGACCGGTCCCGTGCTCCGCCTTCAGCGAGCCGTCGTACTTGTCGACGATCAGCTCGACCAGCTCGCCGATGAAGGCCTCGTAGCGGTCGCGGTCGGCGGCTTCGCTGAACGATGGGGTGAGCATGAAGTGGAGGTTTCCCGCCGAGGCGTGGCCGGCGACGCCCTGGAGAAAGCCGTGCTTACCCAGCAGCGCTTGGATGTCCGTCGCCGACTCGGCGATCCGCTCCGGAGGCACGCAGACGTCCTCGGTGATCAGTTGCGAGCCGGACGGGCGGACGACGCCGACCAGGCCGAACATGCCCTCTCGCACCCGCCAGTGCATCTCGACCGCCTCGCGCTCGCGAGTGAACTCGAAGGGGCGGATCGTCTCGTGCCCGGCGAGGACCTTCTTCGCCCCCTCGATCAGCCCGTCGAGATCGGCGGCATCGTCAGAGCGAAACTCGACCAGCAGGGCGGCGGAGGTGGGAGGCAGCTCACGCCAGTGCTGCGGGGTGCCGGGGATCGAATGGCTGGCGACCATCAGAGCCGGCGCGACCATCAGCTCGACCGCGCTCGCCCCCGCGGCCACCAGCTCCGGGACGGGCTCGGTGGCGCTCTCGATCCCGTCGAAGTGGACCCAGGCGGTGGTCGTCTCGGGACGCAGCGGGATCGTCTCGAATACCGCCTCGGAGACGAACCCAAGGGTTCCTTCCGAGCCGACCAGCAGCCGGCGGAAGATCTGCAAGGGCGTCTCCGCGTCGAGGAAGGCGCAGAGCCGGTAACCGGTGGTGTTCTTGATCGCGAACTTGCTACGGATCCGCTCGCACAGCTCGGCGTCGGCGCGGATCTGATCGCGAATCTCGGCCAGGCCGCGGGCCAGCTCCGGCTCGGCCGCTGCGAAGCGCTCCTCCGCGCCCGGGGCGGCGCTGTCGATCTGCGTCCCCGAGGGCAGGACGAAGCTCAGCGAGCGCAGCGTCGAGTAGGGATCGTGGACGACCCCGCAGCGCATCCCGCCGGAGTTGTTGGCGATCACCCCGCCGATCGTCGCCGCCTCGTGGGAGGCGGGATCGGGGCCGAGCTTGCGCCCGTGGGCGGCGAGGGCGCGGTTGGCGTGAGCCAGGACGGTGCCCGGCCGAACCCTCGCCAGGGTCCCGCCGTCGGAGACCGAGACTCCGGTGAAGTGGCGGCGGACGTCGAGGAGGATACCGTCCCCCTGGGCCTGCCCGTTGAGGCTGGTCCCCGCCGCCCGCAGGGTGACCGGTATGCCGTTGCGGCGCCCGTAGTCGAGCACCGAGGCGACCTCCCCGGCGTGGCGGGGGCGGACCACGGCCTTGGGCAGGAGCCGGTAGGGGCTGGCGTCGGAGGCGTAACGGATCAGGTCGATCGCCCGGGGCAGGATCCGGTCGGAGCCCAGCAGCCTGTCGAGATCGCCTCGCAGCGGTTGCGGCGTGCCCGCGGCGAGCTCCTCCGGGGCGCGGTCGGCGGTGGCCCCGGCGGGCACCATTCAGGCGAGGGCCATGCCCGGGGCCACGGGGACCTCGATCAGCTGCGGCGCCTCGGAGGCGATCGCCGTCGTCAGGGCCTCGCCGAGCTCCTGGCGGCCGCCGACTCGGCGGGAGCTGACCCCGTAGCCCTCGGCCACCGAGGCGCAGTCGAGGGCGGGGAGGTCGAGGCCCGGGGCGCCGTCGACGGCCTCCACCGAGGCGAACCACTTGAGGATCTCGTACTCCTCGTTTCGCAGTACCAGGAAGGTGACCGGCACCCGGTAGGCGGCTGCGGTCCACAGACCGGTGATCGCGTACTGGGCCGAGCCCTCGCCGAGCACGCAGATGACGCGGCGATCCGGTTGGGCCAGCTGCACGCCGAGCGATGCGGCCAGACCGAAGCCGAGCCCGCCTCCGGCGCCGAAGAAGTAGCTGCCGGGCGCCGAGAGCCGCAGCTGGTTGCGCAGCGCCAGGGTCGAGGAGGGGGACTCGAGGACGACGATGCCGTCCTCGGGGAAGGCTTCGGCCAGGGCGGCGTGGACCGTGGAGGGGCTGAGGGGGTCGGTCTCCTCGACCTCCTGCGGCGCCGGCAGCGGCTCGGGGGCCTCCCTGGTCGACTCGCGCACCGCGCCTGC
Organism: Solirubrobacterales bacterium; assembly: GCA_038222365.1. GTDB lineage: Bacteria > Actinomycetota > Thermoleophilia > Solirubrobacterales > 70-9 > JBBRHQ01. The sequence continues at coordinate 2,381 of JBBRHQ010000165.1, read as the reverse complement.
CAGCGCCGCCAGTGTCAGCCCGACGTCGGCGACGATCGCGTCGCCCATCGGCGCCCTCGCCGCCTCGTCGGGATCGCTGGTGATCGCAATCAGCGAGGCGCCCCGGGGCAGCAGCGGCCCGGGGATGTGGGGGTAGTAGGGGAAGACCGAGCTGCCGGCGACAAGCACGAGGTCATAGCCCTCGAGGGCTTGGCCGAGCGGCCCAATCGCCGGCGGCAGCACGCCACGGAAGCTCGGATGGCCCTCGGGGAAACCGATTCGCCCGCCGCCGGGGGCGGGGGACGCCCAGACCGGCAGCCGCTGGCGTTCGGCGAGCGCGACGGCGGCGTCCCAGCCACCGCAGGCGTCGATCTCGGGCCCGGCGACGAGGACCGGATTCGATGCCTGCTCGAGCCGCCGGGCCAGCGCCTCGATCGCATCCGGCTCGGCGACGGCGCGGCCGCTGACCGAGCGCCCCGCGGCGTGGGCCGCCTCCTCCGCCTCCGCCTCGGCCCCCCAGTCGTCCATCGGCAGCGAGACGAAGGCGGGGCCCCGGGGGGCCAGAGCGGCCAGGTGGATGCCGTGGGCGAGGGCGAGCGGGACGTCCTGGGCGCGAGGCGGCTCGAAGGACCACTTGACCAGGGGGTGGGGCATCCGGGTCGCGTCCCTGTTTGTGAGGTTGGCCTGCATCGTCACCTGGGCGCGCACCTGCTGCCCGGCTGTGATCAGCAGCGGGGACTTGTTCGCCTGGGCGTTGAAGATCGCCCCCATCGCGTTACCGACCCCGGGCGCGGTGTGGAGGTTGACGTGCGCGGGGCGGCCGGAGGCCTGCGCGTAACCGTCGGCCATCCCGACCGCGACCGCCTCCTGAAGCCCGAGCACGTAGCGGAAGTCCTCGGGGAACTCGGCTAGCATCGGCAGCTCGGTCGAACCCGGGTTGCCGAAGATCGTCGTCATGGCGTGCTCGCGGAAGAGGTCGAAGGCGGCTTCGCGAACGGTCGGCATCGTGCTCACCCTACGACAGCCGGCAAGATCGCGTTGCGGCCTCAAGTCGCCGCCGCCTCGACCCGATCACATGCTGTGAGGCGGGCCGGGGAAGCCTCCATTTCGATGACTGAGCCGATCGGCAAAAAGCAGCGTGGCGGGCAGCCGTGGGTGATCGCGGCGGCGCTCTGCGCCGCGCTGCTGGCCGGGCTCACCCTGGTCGCACCGGCGAGCGCCGGGGGGCCGACCGGGATCCGGATCGTCCGCGCCCCGGGCAAGATCGTCCCGATCCCGAGCTCGATCCCGCACCAGGCCGGGGCGATGATCGACCGGCGGCTGATCTCCGACCTGAGATACCTAACCGCCCATTTCGCGATCTACATCAACGAGGGCTACGCGGGCCCGCTGCCCGGCCATCCGCGGCAGACCGTCGGCTGCCCGCGCTGTCACGTCGCCGACTCCGACCACAAAAACGGTCTCGCGGTCGACATCGGGCCGCGCCACTGGAGCGCCCACTGCGACAGGCACTGGAAGGGCGTCACCCGCCTCGCCAGGTGGGCCGAGCCCCGCCAGAACCACCCGCGGACGCCGTTCCGCTGGGTCGGATACAACGGCGACGCCAACCACGGCTGCGGCAACCATCTGCACCTCTCCTGGAGCCACGCCGAGGCGAAGCGCTACAAGGTCGCCTCCTGGGTCGAGATCTTCGAGGGGGGAGCCGCAGAGCCCGGCGGGAGCGGGGGCACCGGGGGGCCCAGCGGCGGCACCAGCGCAGGCCACACCCATCTCCTGCCGAGGCCGGCGAGGGGCGGCATCGGCCCCGGCGACTGAGCTCGCGGCCAAACGCTCCGCGCTCCAAGGCGGGTTGGGCCGATGAAGCGCTGATCTAGTATCGGAGCAATGGCCCCCAGGATCCTCGGCGCGGTCCTGTTCGTGGCCGCTCTGGTCCCCACAGCCGGCTGCGGCTCGGCCGAGGAGAAGACTCCTGCGGCCTGCCTCGCGGGGCCCGCCGCCTACTCGCGGGCGCTTCGCGGCACCCTCGCCGTAGTGAGGCTCGAAGGGGGCACCCCTCTGAGCGCCTGCCTGATCCAGAACCAGAGCGCCGGCGAGCTGACCCAGGTCGGCGCGGCGATGGTCGCCGTCGCCACCTCTCTGAACGCGCGCGTTCGGGCGGACGGGGGCGTCACGGCGGCACGGCGTCTCGGTTACCTGATCGGCGCCGCCCGACGCGGCGCCGAGGACACGAACGGGATCCACGCCAACCTGGTGGCCCGGCTGGAAGCGGCGGCCGAGTTCAGCCCGGGAGGCACGGGGCTTCCGCCGCGGCTCGCCACCGCCTACAGGACGGGGATCGTGGCGGGCGTTGAGGGCGGATAGCCCGCCCCTGCGGGATAACCTCTCCCCTCAGAGACAACCGA
>JBBRHQ010000164.1:0-6831 GCA_038222365.1 Solirubrobacterales bacterium | reverse complement strand
GCATCTTCGCGGTGCTGGTCTTCGCGATGGTCCCGTTGCTGTGGATCATGTCGCTGTCCTTCAAGACCCCGGAGACCGTCGGCGACGGTCGCTTCCTGCCTGCGAGCTGGACATTTGACAACTACAAGCTTCTCTTCGAAGGCGGGGTCGACAAGAGCCCCTTCCTGAAGCCGCTGATCAACTCCCTGGTGATCGCCTCGATCTCGACGCTGATCGCGATCGTGCTGGCGGCCTTCGCCGCCTATGCGATCGCCCGGCTCGATTTCCCGGGAAAGACGGCGATCCTCGCCGGTGCCCTGGCGATCGCGATGTTCCCTGCGATCTCCACTGTCGGCCCGCTGTTCGACATGTGGCGCTCGATCGGGCTCTACGACACCTATCTGGGGTTGATCATCCCCTATCTGACCTTTGCCCTTCCGCTGGCGATCTACACACTCGTCGCCTTCTTCAGGGAGATCCCAGGGGATCTCGAACAGGCGGCCCAGGTCGATGGAGCGACACCCCTGCAGGCGTTTCGCAAAGTGATAGTTCCGTTGGCCGCGCCGGGCACCTTCACAGCCGCGATCCTCGTCTTCATATTTGCGTGGAACGACTTCCTCTTCGCGATCACCCTGACCTCTTCGAACAACGCGCGCACTGTCCCAGCGGCGCTGGCCTTCTTCACCGGCGAATCGCAGTTCACGGCGCCGACCGGGAACATCGCCGCCGCCGCCGTGATCGTGACGATCCCGATCATCGTCTTCGTGTTGATATTCCAGCGGCGCATCGTGGCCGGTCTGACCGCGGGTGCCGTCAAGGGCTAGGAGGAAGGCGTATGACCGAGATAGTTCTCGACCGAATCAGCAAGCGCTTTGGCGACGGCTTTGAAGCCGTCAAGGAGATGAGCCTCGAGATCGGGGACGGGGAGTTCATGATCCTTGTCGGCCCGTCCGGATGCGGGAAGTCGACGGCGCTACGGATGATCGCCGGGCTCGAGGACATCACCGAGGGGGAGCTGCGAATCGGCGACTCCACGGTCAACGACATCGCGCCGAAGGACCGCGACATCGCGATGGTCTTCCAGAACTATGCCCTCTACCCGCATATGACCGTGCGCGAGAACATGGCATTCCCGCTGAAGCTGGCCAAGGTTCCCGGGGAGGAGATCGAGAGCAAGGTCGAGAAAGCGGCGGGGATTCTCGACCTGACCCAGCACCTCGACCGCAGGCCGGCCAACCTCTCCGGGGGCCAGCGCCAGCGGGTGGCGATGGGACGGGCAATAGTCCGTGACCCGAAGGCGTTCCTGATGGATGAGCCGCTCTCCAACCTAGACGCGAAGCTGCGGGTCCAGATGCGGACCGAGGTGGCCCGCATTCAGTCGGACCTGGGGACCACGACGGTCTACGTCACCCACGATCAAACCGAGGCGATGACCCTGGGTGATCGGGTTGCGGTGATGCGCAGGGGCGTCTTGCAGCAGGTGGGCTCGCCAGGCGACCTCTACCGGAGGCCGAGGAACCTCTTTGTGGCCGGCTTCATCGGCTCACCGGCGATGAACTTCATGCCCGGTGAGCTGGATGGCGACTCCGTGACGCTGCCGATCGGTGAGATCCGGCTTCCAGAGGAGGCACGGGCACGCACCGGGGAAGGAGGCGATGGCGCCCGCTCGGTGATCGTAGGGATCCGGCCCGAGAGCTTTGAGGACGCCTCCCTGCTCGCCGCCGATAGCCGTGAGCGCGGCGCCACCTTCCGGGCGAAAGTCGACCTGGTCGAATCGTTGGGTGCCGAGCTCTACGCCTACTTCGTGCTGGAGGGCATGGACCTTGAGTCTGACCAGCTCCAGGAGCTGGCCGCGGACTCCGGCGCAGGCGAGGTTCCGAGCTCGGGCAAGGGCCAGGTCGTGGCGCGGCTGGAGGCGTCCAGCGAAGTCCAGCGGGGCGGAGAGGCAGAGCTATGGGTTGACACCGCCGCCCTGTACTTCTTCGACCCCTCCAGCGGTCAGAGCCTCGCGGCTGCAGAGGAATGACACAAGACGGCGCAAAGCGGAAGCCTGACCCGGTCGGGTTCTCGCCGCTCGGCCCGCTGGTCGCGTGGAGATGGTCCGCTCCCGCCCTTCCCTGAATCCGTACCCAATCCCATCTGAGGTCCGGACGACCCGCGGGCAGGCGCAGGCGTAGGTGGTCATGCGCAACTTGAGCGTCAGCCCATCCGATCGGGCCGCCTTTCGTCGAGCGTAGCGGTCGGCCGCCCCACCCGTGTTACGCTCGCTGCGGGATGACGGGGCAGGCCAGAGCGACCCTTCGGGGTACCGCGGCGATCGCGACGACGACGCTTGCCCTCACCGTCCCGCCGCAGGCGGCGGCCGCGGACTGGCTGCCTACCTTCGGCCTCGGCGCCACCCAGGTCAGCCAGGTCGAGATGAACCCCCGTGGCGACATCGCAATCCTGCTGAACACCGCCTCGGGACCGGCCCTGCGCTTCCGCCCGGCGGGTGGCCCGCTCGGCGCCATGACCCGTCCGTTCCCCTCCGGCGCCCAGGGCGCAGACGTCGACCTCGACGCCAGGGGCAGGGCCTACCTGGTCTGGAGCCGCGCCGACGTCCTCGAGGCGCGCGTCAGGCGCCGCGACGGCAACCTCACCTCCCGGCAGACCCTGCAGTCGGGAGCCGTCGGTGGCCGCGTCGAGGTAAGTCGCGCGGGACGGGCGGTCTTCGCCTGGATCAGCAGCGACCCCGCCCGGACGGCATCTGTCCGCACCCGCAGCGCCGACGGGACGCTGGGGACGGCGCAGACCTTCACGGTCACGGGCGAGAAGACGAGGGACCTCGACCTCGGAGTCGACTCGAACGGGAACGCGTCCCTGGTCTGGACCACGCCTGACGCTCCCCCCAACACCAAGGTCAAGGCCCGGACCCTCGGCTTCGACAGCCAGGCCCTCTCCGCCGTCCGCGACGTCTCGACCCCGCCCTCGCCCGAGCTCTCGGACCAGCCACGGGTCGCGGTGGACCCGGCCGGGAACGCGACCTTCGTCTGGCGCCACCTCACCCTCACCGACGCGCTGACGGAGACCCGCAAGCTGAGCGCCGCCGGGGCGCTCAGCGGGACGCAGGTCCTGACCACCCCCGGCTCGCGCTCGCAGGCCCACGACGTCGCCGTCGACGACGCCGGCAACGCCCGAGCGGTCTGGGTCGAGCACACCTCAGGGGCCAGCGACCCCTTCCTGCCAACCACCTGCATCAGCGGCGTCAGCTCCTCCTGCGGCGCGCGGGCGACGCTCTCGATGACCCAGTCGCTGAGCACCAGCGTCGCAATGGGGCCGGACGGGGACGCGATGGTCGGATGGGCGGCGCCCTCGGGCACGGTGCGCTTCCTGCCGCGGGTCGGTGGCGCCGGAGGGAACGGCCCCACCCATACCCTCAGCCCGACCGCCGGGCTGCCCGAGCTGGCGCTCGACCGGGCCGGGAACGGAATCGCGGTCTGGCGCCAGGGCACGGCCACCAGGGGCGCCGGCTTCGACACGGTCCCGCCGGTCATCAGGAGGGTCTCGATCCCGCGTGTGGTCAAAACGGGGAAGAAGGTGCACGCCTCTGCCGGGGTGTTCGACGTCTGGGGGGCCGGCGTCCGTTGGCGCTTCGGCGACGGCCGCACGGCGAGGGGGCGATCGGTGCGGCACCGCTTCAGGCGCGCCGGCAGCTACCGGGTGAGGGTGATCGCCACCGACGGCACCGGCGCCTCGGTGAGAGCGACCCGCCGGATCAGGGCGAAGCGCAACCGCGGTTTCTAGGACCCGGTCTCAGGATCGGCCCGCGGTGGCGCCGGCGGTGGCGACGTGCTCGACGTCGAGGCTTGGCAGGGACCGCTCCAGCCAGTCTGGGATCCACCAGTTCCACTTGCCGAGCAGCTGCATCACCGCCGGAACCAGCACCATCCGCACCACCGTCGCGTCGAGGAAGATCGCCGAGGCGAGGCCGATCCCGAACAGCTTCAGGAAGACGTCGGGCGCTGACAGGAAGGCGAGGAAGACGACGACCATAATCGCCGCCGCCGCGGTGATCACCCGCGCGGTCTTCGCCAGGCCGTCGGCCACCGCCCGGCTGGTGTCGCCGTCCTTGAGGTACTCCTCGCGGATCCTCGAGATCAGGAAGACCTCGTAGTCCATCGAGAGGCCGAAGAGGATCGCGAACATCATCACCGGCATGAATGGCGCCACCGGCACCGCGTGGTCGATCCCGATCAGGTTGCTGAGCCCACCTCCGTTGGCCGCCAGCGTCATCACCCCGTAGGCGGCGCTGACTGACAGAAGGTTCATGATCGCCGCCTTCAGCGAGATCAGCGGGGAGTGGAAGGCGACCAGCAACAGCAGGAAGGAGAGGCCGACCACGCCGATGATGAACAGCGGCATGCGGTCCTTCATGTACTCGCTCTGGTCCTCGAGGGCCGCGGTCACGCCGCCGATCTCGACCGCGATCCCGGTGCCGGCGAACTGCTGCGGCACGACGTCGTTTCGCAGACGGTTGACGAGGTCCTCGGTCGCGCTGTCCTGGGGCGAGGTTGCCGGAATCACGGTGATCAGGGCTGCATCGCCTGCGCCGTTGATCTGGGCAGGGATGACGTACTGCACGCCGGGCTCGCTTCGCAGTTCCTTGACGAACGCGTTCATTTTCGGCGCTGCCTGCGGGCTTGGCAGGTTGGCGGCGATCTGGATCGGCCCATTCGTGCCCGGCCCGAATCCCTCGGTGTTGAGGTCGTAGGCCTGCCTGGTCATCGTGTCCGGCGGGTCGTTGCCTGCGTCCGGGAAGCCGAGGCGCATACCAAGGGCGGGAGCCGCCAGTGCGAGGAGGACGATGAGCGCACCGATCGCGGCGAACCAAGGCCGCCGCTGCACGGCGTGGCTCCAGCGGGCCGCGAGCGAGGACCCCTCGGGCTCGTCGGCCTTCTTCAGCGAGCGGCCGAGCAGCGGAATCCGCAGCTTGTCCACCCTCGGGCCGAGATAGGAGAGCAGCGCCGGCAGCAGCGTGATCGCCGCGAGCATCATGATCAGCACAGCGATCGAGGCGGAGAAGGCGACTCCGTACATGTAGTTCAGCCCGGTCAGCATCAGGCCGAGGACGGCGATCACCACGGTGCAGCCGGCGATGATCACGCTCCGCCCTGCCGTGGTCACGGCCTCCACGACCGCGTCGTGGCGTTCCTTTCCGTCTCGCATCGCCGAGCGGAACCGGGTCAGGACGAGAAGCGAATAGTCGATGCCGACGCCGATCCCGATCAGCCCGGAGACCGCGGTGGTCCAGTCGGGGACGTCGATCACATTTGCCAGCAGGGGGATCAGGCCGGCCGAGGAGATCCCGAGCCCGATCAGCGCGATCGCCAGCGGCAGGCCCGCGGCGACCAGCGAGCCGAAGGCGATCAGCAGGACGATCGCGGCTCCGAGGAGCCCGAGACCCTCCGGGCTGGACTGCGACTGCGCCTGGTAGATCGGGTCGCCCCCCAGCTTGATCTCGAGGCCGGCGCCGCTGTTGTCGTCGGCGGCGCTGATCAGCTGCTCGCCCTGCGCCTTGGTGGCGTCCCATCCGGGAACGGTGAGCGGAAGAGTGCTCGAGGCGATCTTGCGGTCACCGGAGAGGCGGACCGGGGTGCGCGGGTCGATGTGCTCGACCTTCTCGGCTTGATCGAAGAAGGGCTGCAGGCGCCGAGCCGCTGCCGCCGGATTGGCGAAGCCCGCTGGATCCTTTGCGACGACGTAGATCTCCTGGCCCGAGTAGCCGCCGAAGCGCTTCTCCGTGAGGTCGGCCGCCGCCTTCGACTCCGATCCGGGCGTGTTGTACTCGGCGTTGTACTCGCCGGCCAGCGAGGAGCCCACCCCGATGATCAGCACCGCCGCCGCGATCCAGGCCAGCACCATGCGGCCGCGGTAGCGGTAGGAAATGTCGGCGAGTCTGGCGAGGTGGCGGGTCATCGGCTGATCAGCCTACAAATTCCGCTCCGTCGGCCGCGCGTCGCAAGGCGGCGATGTCGAGCTTGCCCATCTTCAGCATCGCCCTCATCGCGCGCTCGGAGCGCGTCGGGTCGGGATCGCGGAACAGCTCGTCCATGCCGGTCGGGACGACCTGCCAGGAGAGGCCGTAGCGATCCTTCAGCCAGCCGCACGGCCCCTCCTCGCCGCCCTCGCAGAGCTTCTCCCAGAAGTAGTCGACCTCCTCCTGGGTCTCGCAGTCGATTTCGAAGGAGACGGCTTCGTCGAAGCTGAACTGCGGGCCGCCGTTGATGCCGACGAAGCGCTGACCGTCGAGCTCGAACTCGACGGTCATCACCGTGCCCGCCGGGCGGGGCCCCGCCTCGGTGTAATGGGTGGCGGCGAGCACGCGCGAGTTCTCGAAAATCGAGACGTAGAAGTCAGCAGCTTCCTCGGCCTCGGTGTCGAGCCACAGATTCGGGGTGATCTTGGTCATGGATGCCTCCTGGGGCCGCGGAAGCGGGCTGCGACGACGGTTTCCGGCGTCAGTCAGATGCGGACGGACCTGCTGCGTCTGCTTCCCACTCGGGTGCGCCCCAAACACCGGGATCGGCGCTCGCGCCCAGTCGATGAGCAGCTCCCTGACGATCGACCATCTCGCCGACTACATCGAGCTGATCGAGCGTTTCTGCCTCGACTGAGGACAGTCCTCACCCCCTGCGATCATCGGCGCGATGGAGACTCCGGTCGCGCTCGACGGCATTCGCATCCTCGACTTCTCCCGCGTCCTGGCGGGGCCGTTCGCGACGATGATCCTCGCCGACCTCGGGGCCGGCGTGACAAAGGTCGAGCGCCCCGGGGGCGGGGACGACACCCGTGCCTGGGGGCCACCGTTCGATC
>JBBRHQ010000163.1:0-6852 GCA_038222365.1 Solirubrobacterales bacterium | reverse complement strand
GCTCGTAGTTGAAGCCGTGGTGCGAGGAGGCACGCTCGGCGACTTCCCCGTCCTCGCCGATCCGGACCTCGGCCCCCTCCCAATCGTCGTGGTGATAGCCAGCCGAACCGACGAGCGGGACCCCGCGCAGGGTCGCGCTGTCGGCGTAATAGGTCCAGTATTGGAGGTAGAGGTTGCCCCGCCTCGAGCCGGAGCAGTCGGCCCCGCCGGCCTCCGTCTCGGCGACCGAGCCCGGCCGGCAATCGACCACGTGGACGAACGCCACCACCGGCTCCCCGGCGTCCGAGCGGCTGACGGCACCGTGCCGGGACCCATCGCCGCAGGCAGGCTCGCGGCAGCGGCGGTAATCGACCGGCAGCGCCCGCATCCCGTCCTCGTAGGCGAGGCCGGGAGCCTGCTTGCGGACGATCCCGGCGACCTGATCGCCGTAGGCGGAGACCAGACCGCCCACCTCGCCGCAGTAGCCTCGGAAGGAGACCGCGCAGAGGATCCGCCCGGCGATCGAGCGGCCGAGCGAGGCCCCGGGCACCGCGACCCCGGCGGCGAGGATTGCCGCCAGTGCGAGGCAGAAGACGAGAACGAGGCCGACCCACTCGACGCTCGCCTGGCCGCCCTCGGAGACCTTTGGGCTGCTCGGCCTGTCCACGCCGCCACGCTAGGGCGCGGCGGCGCGCGCGAGCTTCGCAGAACGTCAGGAGTTACAGTCGCGCTGGATGACCGACCCGACCAAGCCGCATCAGGGCCAGCCCCGCGCCGAGCAGAGCGGCGAAGGGAGGCCGTGGCGCCGCTGGCTGCTCTACGCGGCGATCGTCGTGCTGGCGATCGTCGCCCTGCAGAACTCCCAGACGGTGAAGATCAAGTTCCTGACGATCAACGGCTCGGCTCCGCTGATCGTCGCCCTGCTGGGCGCGGCCCTGCTGGGCGCGGTGATCGGCTATGCGGCGCCGGTTCTGCACCGCCACCGTCGCGATGAGCGGCGCCGCGAAGAGAAGGGCTAGAGCTCCTCGATCTCGGCGGCGATCTCGCCGGCGGCCTTCTTCGCGTCGTCGAACAGCATCGAGGTGTTGGGCTCGTAGAAGAGGTCGTTGTCGATTCCGGCGAAGCCGGGGCTGAGCGAGCGCTTGATCACGATCACCTGCTGGGCCTCGGAGACCTCGATGATCGGCATTCCGGCGATCGGGCTGTCGGGGTCGTTCTTGGCCGCGGGGTTGGTGACGTCGTTGGCGCCGATCACCACGGCGACGTCGGTGCGGGGCATCTCCGGGTTGATGTCCTCCATCTCGCGCAGCTTCTCGTAGGGGACGTCGGCCTCGGCGAGGAGGACGTTCATGTGGCCGGGCATGCGGCCCGCCACCGGGTGGATCGCGTAGTTGACCTCGACCCCGCGCGCCTCCAGCTGGTTGGCCATCTCCTTGACGCTGTGCTGGGCCTGGGCGACCGCCATCCCGTAGCCCGGAACGATCACCACCGAGTCGGCGTAGGCGAGCTTGATCGCCGCGTCCTGGGCGCCGATCGAGACCACCGGGCGCTCCTCGGTGGCCGCCGCCCCTCCCGCGGGCGCTCCACCGAAGCCGGCGAACAGCACGTTGCCGACGGAGCGGTTCATCGCGGTCGCCATATCCATCGTCAGGATCGTTCCCGAGGAGCCGACCAGGGTGCCGGCGACGATCAGGGCGACATTGTCGAGGGCGAACCCCGCCGCCGCCGCCGAGAGCCCGGTGAACGCGTTCAGCAGCGAGATCACCACCGGCATGTCGGCTCCCCCGATCGGCAGCACGACCAGGTTGCCGAGGATCGCCGCGGCGATCAGCACCCCGATGAAGATCGCCTGCGAGGGGTCATCGTTGTTTAGCGCAAGATTTACGCAGGCGACGACGATCGCCACCAGCAGCAGCGCGTTCAGCATCTGCTGGCCAGGCGCCTTGACGGGCTGGCCGGGGACTATCCCCTGGAGCTTTCCGAAGGCGATGTTCGAGCCCCAGAAGGAGACCGAGCCGACCACCGCCGCGAAGAGGACCGGGATCAGCTCGTCGAGCGGAATCGTCTCCCCGAGCGAGATGCCGTGGCGGATCTCCGACCAGGCGATAAGCGCCACGGCGCCACCGCCGACGCCGTTGTAGAGGGCGACCATCTGCGGCATCTCGGTCATCTGCACCCGGATCGAGGCGACGACGCCGACCGTGGCACCGATCGCCAGGCCGAGCGCGATCAGGCCCCAGTTGCCGACCCCGTCGAGCAGCAGGGTGGTGACGACCGCGAGCGCCATTCCGGCCGCGGCGATCTGGTTGCCCTGCTTCGCGGTGGTCGGGTGAGTGCCGCGGCGCAGCCCGAGGATGAAGCAGGAGAAGGCGACGATGTAGAGCGCCGTCGCGGCGTCGCCACCGGACTTCAGCACGGCGAGGGTCACGAGCCCTCTTCCTCCTCTTTGGGCTTGGGCTTCCGGACGAACATCCCGAGCATCCGGTCGGTGACCATGAACCCGCCGACGATGTTGATCGTCCCGAAGGCGATCGCGATCACACCGATGATCTGCTCCAGGGGGTCGTCGGCGAAGCCGACCACGATCAGCCCGCCGAGCATGACGATCCCGTGGATCGCGTTGGTCTGGGACATCAGCGGCGTATGCAGGGTGGTCGGGACCTTGGAGATCACCTCGAAGCCGACGAATGCGGCGAGGACGAAGATGGTGATCTCGGTCATCAGGGACATCTAGGTCGCGTCCTCCTCGGCTTCGTGTCCGGGGGGCGCTTGGGTCGCGTCCTCCTCTGAGGGAGTGTCAGCGACCGGTGATTCCGCCTCTGGCGGAATTCGTCCGGGGGGCGCTTCGGCAGTGTGGCCCGCCGCGCGCTCGTTGCGGATCTCGCCTTCATCGGTGATGCAGGCGGCGTCCAGGATGTCGTCGTCGAAGTCGATCTCGAGCTTGCCCTCATCGGTGATCATCAGCCCCAGCAGGTTCTCGAGGTTCTTGGCGTAGAGCTGCGACGCGGGGGCCGGCATCTCGCTGGGCAGGTTCTTCGGTCCGGCGACCGTGACCCCGCCCTCGTTCACCGTCTCCCCGGCCTCGGTCAGCTCGCAGTTGCCGCCGGTCTCCGCCGCCAGGTCGACGATCACCGAGCCCGGCTTCATCCCCCGCACCGCCTCGGCGGTGATCAGGGTCGGCGCCTGACGCCCGGGGATCGCCGCGGTGGTCACGATGATGTCCTGCTTGGCCGCCTCGGCGGTCAGGGCGTCACGGACCTGGGCGTTCTCCTCATCGGTCAGGGGCCGGGCGTAGCCCCCCTCCCCCTCGGCGTCGGGGATGAAGTCGAGCTCGAGCGGGCGGCCGCCGAGCGAAGCGATCTGCTCCCAGGCCGCGCGGCGGATGTCGAAGCCGGTGACGATCGCACCGAGCCGCTTCGCCGTGGCCACGGCCTGAAGCCCGGCGACCCCGGCCCCGAGCACCATCACCCGCGCCGGGGGGACCGTGCCTGCCGCGGTGGTCATCATCCCGAAGAAGCGGCCCGACTCCCGGGCCGCGATCAGCATCGCCGCGTACCCCGCGGCCGCCGCCTGCGAGGAGAGCGCGTCCATCGCCTGGGCGCGGGTGGTGCGCGGGATTGCCTCCATCGCGAAGCTCCTCACCCCGGCGGCGGCGAGTTCCCGGTTGGTCTCCTCCGAGGTCCAGGGCCCGAGGTGGGCGATCAGCACCTGGCCGCGCTCCATCGCACCGATCTCCTCGGTCGAGGGAGTGCCGACCCGCAGCACTACTTCGGCGCTGGTCGCGGCCGCGGCGTCGGAAACTTCGGCTCCCGCCTCGGCATAGGCATCGTCGGGGTGGCCGGCGGCGATCCCGGCCCCCGCCTCGACGGCGACCTCGACCTGCTCGTTTCGCTTCAGCGACTTGACGACGTCGGGCACGAGCGCAACCCGGCGCTCCCCCTCAGCCGTCTCTTTCGGGACTCCGATCCTCATCAAGAGCGGCGAGAGCCTACGACAAACCGGCTCATCTAGACGGGGGCGGTGACGTCGGCCATCGCGGCGAGCCGCTCAATCGTGTGGAGGCGCTCAGCCTGATCGAGCTGGGCCGGCCAGGCGATCAGGCGGTCCACGCCCGCCGCCTCGAACCGGGCCACCCTCTCGGCGACCTCCGACTCCGAGCCGATCAGCGAGACGGAGTGGGCGAGCTCGTCGCTGATCGCCGCGTATGCGGCCCCGCGATCGCCGTTCTGGTAGAGGCGCTGGACCTGGTCGGCGACCTCGCCGTAGCCGTAGCGATGGGCCAGCTCGACGTAAAAGTTGGTGCGGAGGCTGCCCATGCCGCCGAGGTAGAGCAGCAGGCCGGCCTTGACCACGCCGAGCGCGGTCTCGGTGTCGCCGTCGATCGCGACCTGCACGGTCGGCGAGATCTCCAGCTCGGAGCGCTCGCGGCCGCCGCGCTCGAGGCCCGCTTCAATGTGCTCTCCCCAGATCTGCTCGAAGTCCTCGACGCTGAAGAAGGCAGGGATCCAGCCGTCGGCGATCTCGGCCGAGATCTCAACCGACTTGCGCCCGATCGCCCCGAGGAAGACCGGGATGCGGTCGCGGACCGGGTGAAACCCGAGCTTCAGCGCCTTGCCCTCGCCCTCCGGCAGGGGAAGGTCGAAGTGCGCGCCGTGATGGTCCAGCGGGCCCTCGCGGGCGATGATCTCGCGGACGATCCCGACGTACTCCCGGGTCCGGCCCCAGGCCTTCGGGTAGGGGACGCCGTACCAGCCCTCCGAGACCTGCGGGCCGGAGGGGCCGAAGCCGAAGATGAAGCGCCCGCCGGAGAGCTTGTCGATCGTCGCGCCGGCCATCGCGGCGGCGGCCGGAGGCCTGGCGGGGACCTGCATCACCGCGGCGCCGAGCTTGATCGTCCGGGTCTGGGGCGCCAGCCAGGCAAGCACGCTGACGATGTCGGAGCCGTAGGCCTCCGCAACCCAGACAGAGTCGAAACCGGCCGCCTCGGCGGCCTGGACGATCTCCAGCGCCTCGGCGCCTTCGGGGCCGATGCCCCAGTAACCGAGATTGAGCCCGAGCTTCAGCGGCACGGCGGCGAACCCTATTTCAACCGCGATCGAACCGGTCCTCGGCAACCATCGGGGCGGCGGGCGATCGGAGACCCGGTAAACATCCTGGCGTGAGCGACGCAGCGATCGAGAGGGGCCTCTCCAGCGATCAGGCCAAAGCCCGCCTCAAGCAGCTGGGCCCATCGGAGGCGGCCTCCTCGCGGTCGACCTCGAGCATCATCGCCGGCAACGTCTTCACCCTTTTCAACGCGATCATCGGGGTCTTCTTCGTCCTCGTCCTCTCGCTGGGCCTCTTCGCCGACGCGATCTTCGGCCTGATCGCGATCATCAACTCCTACATCGGCATCCGCCAGGAGCTGAAGGCGAAAAGGACCCTCGACGAGCTGGCGGTCGTGGTCGCGCCACGCGCCAGGGTAATCCGCGACGACGCCACGGTCGAGCTGCTGGCCGGCGAGGTGGTCCCCGGCGACGTGGTCGAGGTCGAGCCCGGGGATCAGCTGGTCGCCGACGGCGAGGTCCTCAGCTCCCGCGGCATGACCCTGGACGAGTCGGTGCTCACCGGCGAGGCGGACGGGGTCCGCAAGGGCCCGGAGGACCGGGCGCTCTCGGGCTCCTTCTGCGTCTCCGGCTCGGGCTACTACCTGGTCGACGCGGTCCGCGAGCAGAGCTACGCCGGCAGCATCGCCGGGGAGGCGAGGGCGTTTCGCCACCCCCCCTCGCCGCTCCAGGAGGAGGTCAACCGGGTGATCCTCGCCTGCACCTACCTGATGATCCCGCTGGCGATCCTCCTGATCGTCGCGCTGAACGTGCGCCAGGTCGGCCTCACCGAGGCGGCGCAGACGGCGACCGCCGGTCTGATCACCCTGATCCCCGAGGGACTGGTGTTGCTGATGAGCGTCACCTTCGCGGTCGCCGCGGTGCGGCTGGCCCGGCGCGGCACGCTGGTCCAGCAGATGAGCGGGACCGAGTCGCTGGCGTCCGTGGACACGATCTGCGTCGACAAGACCGGGACGCTCACGGACGGCGAGCTCGAGCTGCGCTCGGTCGAGGCTGCGAACCCGGCCGATCCCGAGACCGCCCACCGTGCCCTGGCCCGGTTCGCCGCCAGCGCCGGTGATCGCAACCGCACCCTGGAGGCGATCGCGGAGCGCTTCCCGGCGCAGCCGGAGCCGGTCAGCGCCGAGGTCCCCTTCTCATCCGAGTGGAAATGGAGCGGCCTCACCCTTGACGGCGGCGGACCCGGCGCCAGCTACGTGATGGGCGCCCCCGACGTGCTGGTCGAGTGCGGGGCCCTGGAGCTGACCCCGGCACTCGACGCGAAGCTCCAAGAGGAGACCCGGGCGGGACGCCGCGTCGTCGCCTTCGGCGAGGCGAGCGGTCCCCTGCCCGAGGACCCGGCCACCGCGCCTCCGCCGCGGCTCTCCCCGCGGGCGCTGGTGGTAATGACCGAAAACCTCCGCCCCGATGCTGCCGAGACAGTCGAGTTCATCCGCGCCGAGGAGGTCGACCTGAAGCTGATCTCCGGCGATGCGCGCGAGACCGTGACCGCGGTCGCCTACTCGGTCGGCGTACCCCAGGACGCCGGGGTGATCGAGGGAAGCCAGCTTCCCGAGGATCCCAAGGAGTTGGCCGAGGCGGCCGAGCGAAACAGCGTCTTCTGCCGGATCAAGCCGGAGCAGAAGAAGGCGCTGGTCGGGGCGCTCTCGGACTCGGGCCGCTACACGGCGATGATCGGCGACGGCGTCAACGACGTGCCGGCGCTGAAGCGGGCGCGGATGGCGGTGGCGATGGGCTCCGGCAGCCAGGTGACCAAGGGCGTCGCCGA
>JBBRHQ010000162.1:0-6868 GCA_038222365.1 Solirubrobacterales bacterium | reverse complement strand
CCTGGGGGGCAACCCCTGGGCGGCGATGCCCTCGCTTCACTTCGCGACCTCGCTGCTCGCCGCCCTGCTGCTGGCCGAGGCGCGCCCCGGGGAGGGCGCGGTGGGCTGGGCCTATGCGCTGAACCTCGGCTTCGCCCTCGTCTACCTCGGGGAGCACTACCTCACCGACCTGCTCGCCGGGGCCGCCCTGGTGGCGCTGGTCCGGCGTGGCGAGCCGGTTGCCGAGCCGGCGGTCAACCGGGTCAACGGGATCCTGCGCCGATTGGAGCGGATCGCCTCCGGTTAGGCCGGGGAGCTCATGGGTAGCATGGGCCGCCAGGAGGAGGTCCTGGCTTCGGTGGACAAATCCTTTGTGGAGGAGCCGGTCTCCGACACCGGCAACGAGGCCACCCCGTCCCGCGGTGGTGGTGGCGACCTGCTGCCCGTCTTCACCCGTCGTAGCGTGATCCAGACGGTGATCGTCGTCGCCCTGCTGATCGTCGCCATCTACGTGCTGCTTCCCAAGCTGGTCGGGCTGGGCGAGGCGACCAGCAAGCTCGGCGACGCGGAGCCGGTCTGGCTCGCCGTCGCAATCGCCTTCGAGATCGTCGCCTTCGCCACCTATGTGGCGCTGTTTCGCGGCGTGGTCGGCGGAGAGGTGCTGCCGCTCACCTGGCGTGAGGCCTATGAGATCAACATGGCGGGCCTGGCAGCAACCCGGTTCTTCTCGGCCGGGGGCGCGGGGGGGATCGCCCTCACCTACTGGGCACTGCGCAAGGCGGGAATGCCGAGGCGCGAGTCTGCGAGCCGGATGGTCGCCTTCCTCGCCCTCCAATACATCTGGTACCCGCTGGCGATCATCGTCTGCGGCGTCCTGCTGCGCACCGGCGTGCTGAACGGCGAGAACTCGGTCGAGGTGACGATCGTTCCCGCAGCGATCGCGGCGATCGCGATCGCGCTGGCCGCCGCGATCGCGCTGATCCCTCGCGACGTCGAGCGCCGCATCGCCCGCTTCGCTCAGGGTCACAGGCGCGCTGGGCTGGCCCGGCGCCTGGCTTCGGTCCCGGCGACCGCCTCGCGGGGGCTGAGGACGGCTTTCGACCTGGTCGGGCACCCATCTCGCGGCGGTCTGGCGGTCGCCGGCGCGATCGGCTTCTGGGCAGCCAACATCGCGATCCTCTGGGCCAGCTTCCGGGCCTTCGGGGTCAGCGTCCCGGTCGGGGTCGTCGTCCAGGGGTTCTTCCTCGGAATGATCGCCAACCTGATCCCCTTCGCGCCGGGCGGCGTCGGGGCGGTCGATGCGGGGATGATCGGCGCCTTCCTGCTGTTCGGAGTCCACGAGAGCGAGGTCTTCCCCGCCGTGCTGACCTATCGGGTGATCGCCTTCTGGCTGCCGATCCCGCCGGGGATCGTCGCCTTTTTCCAGCTGCGGCGCACCGTCTCCCGCTGGGAGCAGGAGGGGCGGCCGGCGGAGACCGACGAGGAGGTCGCCGTGCCGGCCGCGGGCCGTGCGGGAGCCGTTACTTCATAAAGTGAAGTAACATCTGGAGCAGCCGTAAGACTGAGAAGCAGAGGTCAAAACAGCGAGAGCGAGAGCTGATGTCAGAGCCGAAAGTCGAAAACGTGATCATCATCGGCGGGGGGCCCGCCGGCTACGCCGCCGCGCTCTACACGGCCCGCGCCAACCTCGAGCCGCTGGTGTTCGAGGGCTTCCAGTGGGGGGGCCAGCTTCAAAACACGACCGACGTCGAGAACTACCCGGGCTACCCCGAGGGGATCATGGGACCCGAGATGATGACCCAGTTCCGCGCCCAGGCCGAGCGCTTCGGGACGCGGTTCCTCTCAGATGATGTCGATAAGGTCGAGCTCTCCGACGGCGGCATCCAGCGGGTCTTCCTCGGCGAGGAGGAGCACCTCGCTCGGACCGTGATCCTGGCGATGGGCGCCGAGCCGCGCCGACTCGGGATCCCCGGCGAGCTCGAGCTGGGCGGCCGCGGAGTCTCCACCTGCGGAGTCTGCGACGGCGCCTTCTTCAAGGACCAGAAGGTGATCGTGATCGGCGGCGGCGATTCGGCGATGGAGGACTCGATCTTCATCTCCAAGTACGCCAGCGAGTTGGCGATCGTCCACCGCCGCGACGAGTTCCGCGCCTCGAAGATCATGTTCGAGCGCGCCATCGAGCGGCCCAACATCAGCCTCAAGACTCCCTTTGTCCCGGAGGAGTTCGTCGCCGGTGATGACGGGAAGCTGGAGCGGGTACGAGTCCGCAACGCCGAGAGCGGCGAGTCGGAGGAGATCGAGGCCGACGGGGCCTTCGTCGCGATCGGTCACATCCCCCGCTCGGAGGTGGTCGCCGGTGCGGTGGAGACCGACGAGAACGGCTACGTGGTCACCGAGGCCGGCTCCACCCGAACCAACCTGGCCGGGGTTTTCGCGGTCGGCGACCTGGTCGATCACACGTACCGCCAGGCCGTCACGGCCGCCGGCACCGGATGCATGGGTGCGCTCGACGCCGAGTGGTACCTGCGCGACACGCCGCCTTCGCCCGAGGCGCACTGGCAGAAGGGCGGCGAGCCGGTCGAGGTCGCGCCGACCCCGAACGCCTGAGCTGGCGCCGGGCGCCTGAGGGTAGAGTTGGTCGCCCCGAGCCGGCGATCAATGGAGGAACCCGCATGGCCGCGATCGAGAGTCCCGAGAAGGTCGGGCTGAGGCCCTTCCACGAGTTCGACGAGGCCAACGAGACCTGGCCCCGGGGGAAGCGACCGGCGGCGATCCGCGAGGCCGCGGCGGCCTTCCGGGAGCGCTTCGCGGTCCCCGAGAACCGGGTTCGCGGCATCCGCACCGTCGACATCGCCTCCGCCGGGTACCCGCTGAAGTTCGCCTTCGGCGGCGCCGCGATCGGGCCCAACCCCTACATCAACATCATCAACCGCCTCCAGATGGTCCAGTACGAGGACTTCGACGGCGAGCTGCGCACCCTGGCGTATGAGCCGACCGTCACCGAGGGGCCGCAGGAGGCGCCCTTCTACCAGCAGATGATCGAGCGCACCCAGCGCCTCCCCGGTGGGGCGAGCGATTTCCTCACCTACAAGGTGCTCTCGACTATCTGGAACACGGTGCCCAGCGCCCTGGCCGAGACGGGGCTGCGTCCCGAGGACGTCGACTTCGTCAGCTTCGACCACCTTCACGTCCAGGACGTCCGCTTCATCCTCGGCTCCAGCGAGCCGCCGCCGGGTCACCCCGAGGCGGTTGCGCCGCTCTTCCCCAATGCGAAGCTGCTGGCGCAGCGGCGCGAGTGGGACACCTTCACCTCGATTCACCCGATGCAGTGGGCCTGGTACGTCGAGGACGGGATCGCCGGGGTGGACGAGGACAACGTCGTCCTGCTCGACGGCGACGTCGAGCTCGGAAAGGGCGTCGCGCTGGTCTGGACCCCGGGCCACACCGACGGCAATCACTCGCTCTGCGTCAACACCGAAGACGGCGTCTGGGTCAGCTCCGAGAACGGGGTCAGCGCCGATTCCTGGCATCCGCACCTCTCGAAGATCCCCGGGGTGCGGCGCACCGCCGAGTTCTTCGGCCGCGAGGTGATCCTCAACTCGAACACCCTCGAGGACTCGATCGACCAGTACGACTCGATGGTCAAGGAGAAGGCCCTCGCCGACCCGAACCCCCGTGACCCGCGCTTCCTCAACGTCCTGCCCTCCTCGGAGATGGCCGACTGGAAGCGCCAGTGGCCGGTGCTTCCGGCCTTCTTCTACGGCGGCATGAGCTACGGCGCGATCGAGCGTCCCGTTTCCTGAGCGAACTCCCAAACGGGCCGCGGGCAAGAAGGGAGGGGGTGGGACCTTTCAGGTGTCTATATGGCGCTTCAAAGGTCCCACGTCAGGTGGAAGCGGCGGCGCGGCGCAGAGCCGGCGCGGCGCGGTAGCGCTCCTCGCCCAGCTCGGCGTGCAGGGCGTCGAGGATCGCAAGGACCCGCCGGGGGCCGATCGCCTCGCACCACTCGAACGGGCCGCGGGGGTAGTTGAAGCCGAGCCGCATCGCGGTGTCGATGTCCTCGGCGCTCGCGACCCCCGCGCCGAGGGCGAAGTGGGCCTCGTTGACGAGCTGGGAGAGGATCCGCCCGAGGACGAGGCCCGGCGCGTCCCCGAGCCACTCCACCTGCTTGCCGAGCGAAGCGAAGAAGGCCCCGGCCGCCTCGAGGGTCGCCGCCGTGGTCGCCTCACCCCTGGTCAGCTCGACCAGCGAGGCCGAGCCGAGGTCGGGCAGGGCCAGGAAGCCGACCGCGTCGGCCCCCGGGGCGAGCGAGCTGAGGCTGCCGCGTTCCAGGCGAAGCGCCCGGAAGCCGGGGCCCTCGATCATCTCGGCGTCGAGGTCGAGACCGTCGCCGGCGCCGGCCTCGGGTTCCGGGTGCGGGGGGTCCTCGGGTCGATGGGATGCCCCGGAGTAGTCGTAGTAGCCGCGTCCGGCCTTGCGCCCCAGCCTGCCCGAGGCGACCATCCGCGACTGGATCGGGTGCGGCTGCCAGCGTGGCTCGTGGAAGCTCTGCTCCCAAAAGGAGGTGGCGACGTCGAGGTTGACGTCGACCCCGACCAGGTCGGTGAGCTCGAACGGCCCCATCCGGAAGCCGCCGCCGTGGCGGCAGATGCGGTCGATCTGCTCGTGGCCGGCGCTCCCGGCGCCGAGCAGGCGCAGGCCCTCGAGCGAGTACGGCCGGGCGCAGCGGTTGCCGATGAAGCCGATCTGATCGGCGGCCCGCACCGGGGTCCGGCCCATCCGCCGGGCGACCTCCGCGGTCGCCGCCAAGACAGATTCCGAGGAGGCCTCGCCGGCGACCACCTCAACCAGCCGCATCAGCGCCGGAGGGTTGAAGAAGTGCATGCCCACCACCCGGTCGGGCCCGGACACGGTGGCGGCGATCTCGGTGACCGAGAGCGAGGATGTGTTGGTGGCGAGGATCGCCTCCGGTTCGCAGATCCGGGCGAGCGCCGCGAACAGCTCGCGCTTCACCTCCAGCTCCTCAGGCGCGGCCTCGATCACCAGCTCGCACCCGGCCAGCCCCGCCGGCTCCGGGGTTGTCTCGAGGCGATCGAGGGCCTCCTCCGCCTCCCCGGCGCTCCAGCGTCCCCTCGCGGTCCCCTTCTCCAGCGCCGATCGAAGCCGCGCAAGGGCGGAGTCCAGCGCTTCGGGCACCGGGTCGTGGAGACGGGTCTCGAAGCCCCCCAGGCAGGCGAGCTGGGCAATCCCGGCGCCCATCGTTCCCGTCCCGACGACGCCGATTCGCTCGATCATCGAACGGCTAGCGCCCGCGGAACTCGGGCCGGCGCTTCTCGGTGAAGGCCTGCATCCCCTCGACCCGGTCCTCGGTCGCCATCGCCAGCTCATAGAGCCGGCGCTCCGTCTCCAGCCCCGAGGAGAGCGAGCCCTCCTCGGCGGCGATCACCGCCTGCTTGGCGAGCCGGGCCGCGAGCGGCGGGCGGCGGGCCACCGCCTGTGCCAGCTCCATTGCCGCCTCGAGCCAGTCCGTCTTCTTGACCACCCGGTTGACCAGCCCGAGTTGCTCGGCCTCGAGCGCGTCGAAGCGCCTCCCGGTCAGGACCAGCTCCATCGCCCGCTGCTTTCCCATCACCCTCGCGAGCCGCTGGGTGCCGCCCCCGCCGGGGATGATCCCGAGGGTGATCTCGGGCTGACCGAACTCGGCGGTCTCCGAGGCGATGATCATGTCGCAGGCCAAGGCCAGCTCGCAGCCGCCGCCCAAGGCCCAGCCCGAGACGGCGGCGATCATCGGCGTCTTCACCGCCCCCAGCCGCTTCCAGAACGAGGCCGCCGGGTGATAGAGCGCCTCGGGGAAGGTGCGCTCGCTCATCGCCTTGATGTCGGCGCCTGCGGCGAAGACCTCCTCGCTGCCGGCAATCACCACGCAGCGGACCTCGGGATCTGGGTCGAGTCGCTCCAGCGCCTCGGCGAGCTCATCCATCATCTCCGGGGAGAGGGCGTTCCGGGCCTCGGGCCGGTTCAGGCGCAGCAGGGCGACGTGCCCGTCGAGGGAGGTCTCGACCAGCTGCGCGACGCCTACTCCTCGCTGCCGAACAACTGGAGTCGGCTTCTCCCGGCTCGCGTGGAATCAGGCATAGTCACTCACCGGGCTCCGCCTCCATGGGCGTCATCGCGTTGATCCCGGTCGCGGCCCGGCCGATGATCAGCTTCTGGATCTGCGATGTCCCCTCGTAAAGGGTCGTCACCCGGGCGTCGCGGAGGTAGCGCTCCACCGGGTAGTCGTCGACGTAGCCGGAACCGCCGTGCACCTGGATCGCCAGGTTGGCGCACTCGACCGCCGACTCGGTCGCGTAGTACTTGGCGACAGAGGTCTCGGTGGTGTTCGGAAGGCCGCGGTCCTTGAGATCGCCGGCGCGCCAGACCAGCATCCGGGCGGCGTCTCGCTTGACGATCATCTCGGCGATCATCTCCTGGACCAGCTGGAAGCGGGCGAGCGGAACCCCGAACTGTTGGCGTTCGGTCGAGTAGGCGACGGAGGCGTCGACGCACCCGTCGCAGATCCCCACGCAGCCCGCGGCCACGCTGTAGCGGCCGGCGTCGAGGGCGCTCATCGCGACCTTGAAGCCGTCGCCGACCTCGCCGAGCATCGCGTCATCGCCGACCTCGACCTCGTCCAGCGCCAGCGAGGCGGTGTCGGAGGCGCGCAGCCCGAGCTTGCCGTGGATCTCCTGCGTGCTGAAGCCGTCGCTGTCGGTGGGGACGAGGAAGCAGGCGAGCCCGCGATGCTTGGCGGCGGGGTCGGTCTGCGCGAACACCATGGCGACGTTGGCGACGTTGCCAAGCGAGATCCACATCTTCTGCCCGTTCAGCCTCCAGCCGCCATCGGTGC
>JBBRHQ010000161.1:0-7113 GCA_038222365.1 Solirubrobacterales bacterium | reverse complement strand
TCCCCGGATAGGGCCGCGGCCCTATCCGGGTGGATCGAGCGCTACAACTTCAGGCGAAGACACGGCGCCCTCGGTCAGCAACCGCCCATCGAGCGATTGCGGGAGCGGATCGGGAACAACGTGGTTGGCAACTACATCTAGATCAGGCCGAGTCCGGTGACCGTTTCGCGCTCCTCGCGCAGCTCAGCGACGCTCGCGTCGATGCGCTGACG
Source organism: Solirubrobacterales bacterium (assembly GCA_038222365.1). Classification (GTDB taxonomy): domain Bacteria; phylum Actinomycetota; class Thermoleophilia; order Solirubrobacterales; family 70-9; genus JBBRHQ01. Next base: position 6,901 of record JBBRHQ010000161.1, on the reverse strand, counting down.
CGAGAAATCGTCGATCTCCAGGTCCCCGACGATCGCGTGCTCGCCACCGCGGCACTTGCAGGGGAAGCCGCAGATCAGCCCTTCGTCGACACCGTAGGAGCCATCGGAAGGGACCGCCATCGAAACCCAGTCGTCGCCATCGGTGCCGATCACCCAGTCGCGGACGTGATCGATCGCCGCGTTGGCGGCCGAGGCGGCGCTGGAGGCGCCTCGGGCCTCGATAATCTCGGCGCCGCGCTTGGCCACCCGCGGTATGTAGGAATCGGCGATCCAGGCCTCGTCGTCGACCGCGTCCCAGGCGCTGCCTCCACTGACCCTGGCGTGGGTGAGGTCGGGGTACTGGGTGGTCGAGTGGTTGCCCCAGGTGGTCATGTTGGTGACCGCCGAGACCGGTTCGCCGAGCTTGTCGGCGAGCTGGGCGATGGCGCGATTGTGGTCGAGCCGCATCATCGCTGTGAACCGCTCCCGGGGCACGTCTGGGGCGTGTGACATCGCGATCAGCGCGTTGGTGTTGGCCGGGTTGCCGACGACCAGCACCCGGACGTCATCGGCGGCGCCGGCGTTGATCGCCTCCCCCTGGGGCTGGAAGATCCCGCCGTTGGCCTCGAGCAGGTCGGAGCGCTCCATTCCCGGCCCGCGCGGGCGGGCGCCGACCAGCAGCCCGATGTTGACGCCGTCGAAGGCCGACTTCGGGTCGTCGGATATCTCGATCTTGCGAAGCAGCGGGAAGGCGCAGTCGTCGAGCTCCATCGCCGACCCCTCGGCGGCCTTCACCGCATCGGGGATCTCCAGCAGGCTGAGCTCGAGCGGGGTCTCGGGCCCGAGCATCTGACCGCTGGCGATGCGAAAGAGGATCGCGTAGCCGATCTGGCCGGCCGCTCCCGTGACTGTGACCTTGACTGGAGTGCTCACTAGTTCGTTCTCCTGAGATCGGTGGTTGGTGACGGACGCTACGCCATCGCCCGCTGCAGGTTCTCGTCGATCGAGGCGAGGAACTCCTGCGTGGTCTGGAACTCCTGCTCGGGGCCGATCAAAAGGGCGAGGTCCTTGGTCATCTTGCCGCTCTCCACCGTCTCGACGCAGACCCGCTCCACGGTCTCGGCGAATCGCGACACCTCGGGAGTGGAGTCCATCCGCCCCCGGGCCGCCAGCGCCCTGGTCCAGGCGAAGATCGAGGCGATCGGGTTGGTCGAGGTCGGGTTGCCCTTCTGGTGCTCGCGGAAGTGGCGGGTCACGGTGCCGTGGGCCGCCTCGGCCTCAACCGTCCCGCCGTCGGGCGTCATCAGCACGCTGGTCATCAGTCCGAGCGATCCGAACCCCTGGGCGACGGTGTCGGATTGCACGTCGCCGTCGTCGTTCTTACACGCCCAGACGTAACCCCCCTCCCACTTCAGCGCCGCCGCGACCATGTCGTCGATCAGCCGGTGCTCGTAGGTGAGCCCGGCTGCTTCGAAGTCGGCGCGAAACTCATCCTCGTAGACCTCGGCGAAGAGGTCCTTGAAGCGTCCGTCGTAGCGCTTCAGGATCGTGTTCTTGGTCGAGAGGTAGACGGGGAAGCCGCGGTCGAGCCCGTAGCGCATCGAAGCACGGGCGAAATCGCGGATCGAGTCATCGAGGTTGTACATCGCCATTGCCACCCCGCCCCCGGGAAACTCGTAGACGTCGAGCTCGACGGGCTGATCGCCGTTCCGTGGCGTGTAGGTGAGGGTCAGGGTGCCCTCCCCGGGCACCACCATGTCCTTGGCCCGGTACTGATCGCCGAAGGCGTGACGGCCGATCACGATCGGCTTCGTCCAGCCCGGGACGAGCCGCGGAATGTTCGAGATGACGATCGGCTCGCGAAAGATCACACCGCCGAGGATGTTGCGGATGGTCCCGTTGGGGGAGCGGTACATCTCGCTCAACCCGAACTCCTTCACCCTGGCCTCGTCAGGCGTGATCGTCGCGCACTTCACCCCCACCCCGTGCTGCTTGATCGCATTCGCCGCATCGACGGTGATCTGGTCCCGGCTGGCCTCGCGGCTCTCGATCCCGAGGTCGAAGTAGAGAAGCTCGACCTCGACATAGGGCAGGACCAGCTGCTCCTTGATGAAGGCCCAGATGATCCGGGTCATCTCGTCGCCGTCGAGCTCGACGATCGGGTTCTTGACGTCGATCTTGGCCATCTCGGTCGGGACCCTAGAGGCTAAGGCACGGCGACTGGGGGCCGTCGAACCGGCGGCCTAGGAACGCGCCGGCGTCCCGGACTCGCGAAGGTAACCGGTCAGCGCCTGAAGCAGCGGCCAGGCGAGCTCGGGGTGCCTCTGCACCAGCGGGCGGAACTCCCAGGAGCTCATCCCCCGGCAGCGGAGATCGGTTGCGGCGACGACCGTGGCGGCCCGGGGACCTTCGTCGATCAGGGCGATCTCCCCGAAGTGGTCGCCCGGCCCGAGGGTGGCAACCCTCTGGCCGTCGATCGACACCTGGGCGCTGCCGTCCTCGATCAGGAAGAAGCCGACCCCGGTTTGCCCCTCGGTGGCGATCGCGTCGCCCTCGGTGAAAGTGCGCTCGCTCATCTGCCCGGCGAGCCTCTTCAGTTCCTTCTTGCCGAGGCCGGCGAAGAGGGGGATGCGGCCGAGGCTCTCGGCGAGGTCCGCCATCGCCCCGATCATAGCCGCGCTCTTCGCCAGGGCGTAGGATTTCGCCGTGGCCACGATCGAGGACCGCGGTGCCCGGGCGACCCATGCGGTGGTCAATCAGCCCCCGCCGCTGGAGGACTTCAACAGCTTCGAGCAGGACCGGCCCCTCCTCGAGGCGCTGGGCCGAGAGGGCGGTGGCTGGGCAGAGGATCGGGCGCGTCAGCTCGGCGAGCTGTGCGGCTCGGCCCGGGTGATCCGCCTCGGCTTCGAGGCGAACGAGAAGCGGCCCGAGCTCCGCACCCACGACCGCTTCGGCAACCGCGTCGACGAGGTCGTCTTCGACAGCTCCTGGCACGAGCTGATGTCGATCGGGGTCTCCCATGGTCTGCACGCGCTGCCCTGGCGCGAGCCCGGCCCCGGCGCCCACGTCGCCCGGGCTGCGCTCTTCATGCAACTGGCCCAGGCGGAGGGCGGAGTCGGCTGCCCGATCTCGATGACCTACTCGGCGATCCCCGCGCTGCGGGCCCAACCGGAGCTCGCCGGGGAGTGGGAGGAGCGGCTGCTCTCGCTTTCCTACGACCAGCGCTTCGCACCGGCATCGGAGAAGGCCGGCGCGCTGTGCGGGATGGCGATGACCGAGAAGCAGGGCGGCTCCGACGTCCGCGCCAACACGACCGCGGCGACGCCGCTGAACGGCGGCGGTCCCGGCGCCGAGTATGAGATCACCGGCCACAAGTGGTTCTGCTCGGCGCCAATGTGCGACGCCTTCCTCGTCCTGGCGCAGACCGACTCGGGCATCTCCTGTTTCCTGATGCCGCGCTGGACCCCCGACGGCGAGCTCAACCGCTTCGAGATCCAGCGGCTGAAGGACAAGCTCGGCAACCGCTCCAACGCCTCCAGCGAGGTCGAGTTCCGCGGCGCCTGGGCGAGGATGGTCGGCGAGGAGGGGCGCGGGGTGCCGACGATCATCGAGATGGTCAACCACACTCGCCTCGACTGCGCGATCGGCTCCAGCGCCGGAATGCGGGCCGGGGTGGCGCAGGCGACCCACCACGCCGCCCACCGCACCGCCTTCGGCAAGCTGCTGATCGAGCAGCCGCTGATGCAGAACGTGCTCGCCGATCTCTGCCTCGAGTCCGAGGCGGCGACCATCTCCTCGATGCGCCTGGCCCGCTCCTACGACGAATCAGCCGCCGGCGACCAGGGAGCCGCCGACTTCAGGCGGCTGGCGAACGCGGTGCTCAAGTACTGGATCTGCAAGCGCGCCCCCTCCCACGCGGTTGAGAGCCTCGAGTGCCTCGGCGGCAACGGCTACGTCGAGGAGTCGGGGATGCCGCGGCTGCTGCGCGAGAGCCCGCTCTCCTCGATCTGGGAAGGGTCGGGCAACGTCCAGTGCCTCGACGTGATGCGGGCGATGGTGAAGAGCCCGGCCGCCGTGGAAGCCTTCTTCGGCGAGGTCGCCGAGGGAGCGGCCGCCGAGCCTCGCCTGGGCGCCTACACCGAGCGGCTTCGCGCCGAGATCAGCTCCGACCCCGAGACGCTGGAGCCACGTGCCCGCCGGGTGGTCGAGCGGATGGCGCTGGCGCTCCAGGGTTCGCTGCTGGTCCGCTACGGCGACGAGGCGGTGGCCGACGCGTTCTGCGCCTCGCGCCTCGACGGCGACTGGGGCCGGGCCTTCGGCACCCTGCCCGCCGGAGTGGACTGCGCCCGGATCATCGAGCGCCACCGCCCCCGGCTCTGACCCGGGCGGAAATCCCTCCCCGGCTGACGTGGGACCATTCAGCCGCGATATAGACGGCTCCAAGGTCCCCCGTCGATTGTGAGGCGGGTGGCGCCTACCATTGGTGCGTGCTCGGCGGCGGCTCGATAACCCTCTTTCACGTCCGCGGGATCAGGATCGCGGTCGACTGGTCCTGGTTCATCGTCCTCTTCCTGGTGATCATCTGGCTCTCCGGCTTCTACGGGGACGTGCTCGGGCAATCGAGCTCCTCCACACAGGCCTACGTCCTCGCGGTCGCCAGCGCCATGGGCTTCTTCGGCTCGATCCTCCTGCACGAGCTCGGCCACGCCTACTTCGCCCGGCGCGAGGGGATCGGGATCTCCAGCATCCAGCTGTGGATCTTCGGCGGCGTCGCCCGGATGGAGCGCGAGTCCGAGACGCCGGGAGCCGAGTTCAAGGTCGCGATCGGAGGCCCGCTGGTCACCCTGGCGATCGTCCTCGCGTTCTCGGCCGCCGGCGTCCTCGCCGCCGGCGCCGGCAACTTCAAGGACGCGATGCTGGTCGAGGGCACTGCCGACACCTCCGGGGTGCTGGCGATGGTCGCCTGGCTTGCCTCGATCAACCTCCTCGTCCTGGTCTTCAACCTGCTCCCCGCATTCCCCATGGACGGCGGCCGGATCGCCCGCGCGATCGCCTGGTGGCGCACCGGGGACCGGGCCTCGGCTACACGCTTCGCGGCCACCCTCGGGCAGGCGTTCGCCTACCTGTTCATCGGCGCCGGCATCTTCCTCGTCTTCACCGGCGACGTCTTCAGCGGCGTCTGGCTGGCGCTGATCGGGATGGTGATCAACGGCTCGGCCCGGGCGGCCAGCATGCAGACCGCGATCACCAGCAGGATCGAGGGGGTCCGCGTCTCCGACGTGATGGACCGCGAGCCAGTGGCTATCCCCGAGGAGCTGAGCGTCGCCAGGGCCCTCGATGAGTACTTCCTGCGCTACCGCTGGCCCTGGTTTCCCGTGGTCGACACCGGGCGCCGGTTCCGCGGCCTGCTCGAGCGCGACCGCGCCGACGAGGTGCCCGAGCCGGTGCGCTCGACCTCGACCGTCGCCGATCTGCTCGACTTCGACCGAGGCACCTTGCACGTCAGCGAGGACGCTCCCCTCGACTCCCTGCTCGGCAACCAGAACCTCCGCCGCTTCGGCGCGCTGATGGCGATCGACTCGAACGGGCGCCTTTCCGGAATCGTCACCGCCGAGCAGGTGGGCAGGGCCCTGCGCGACACGACCCGCGCCGGCGTCGGGTGAGCCGCCCCGTCCGGCCCCACCAGGTCGCCCACCTCGACGATCTCGAGTCGATCCCCGGGCCGGGGACTTTGACCTGGCGCCCGGTCCGCGCCCACTTCGACCTGCGTGCCTTCGGCTGCAACGCCTACACCGCGGCGAGCCCTGGGAACGACGTGGTCGAGCCCCACGACGAGGACCCCGACGCTGCTCACCGGGAGCTCTACTTCGTCGCCGCGGGGACCGCCGAGTTCACGATCGATGATGATCGCTTCGAGGCGCCCGCGGGTACCTACGTGTTCGTCCCCGATCCCGCCTCCCACCGTCAGGCGGTGACACGCGAGGCGGGCACCACGGTGCTCAGCTTCGGCGGCCCTCCGGTGTTCGAGCCCTCGGCCTGGGAGTGGACCTTCCGCGCCGCGCCGCTGATCGAGAGCGATCCGGCAGCCGCCCGCGAGATCCTCGAGGACGGCCTCGCCGAGCACCCGCAGAGCCCCGGCATCCGTTTGCGGCTGGCCGAGCTGGAGCTCGCCTCGGGTGATCGGGAGAAGGCGCTCACGAGGTTGGAGGATGCTTGCGGGGTGACGGCCGGCGTCGCCGAGTGGGTGCTGGAGACCAACGCCTTCCCCAGGCTGGCGGCGGACGGGGAGATCGCGGCCTCGCTGCGAGACCCTGCGCGCCGGCCCGGGTCGCCCGATATATAGGATCGGTTCGTGCCCACCCACGACGTTCTGGTCATCGGAGCCGGCCTCGCCGGACAGCGCGCCGCCCTCGCCGCCGCCGAGGAGGGCGTCTCCGTCGGGATCATCAGCAAGGTCCACCCGGTGCGCTCGCACTCCAACGCCGCCCAGGGCGGGATCAACGCGGCCCTGAACCCCGAGGACTCCTGGGAGTCTCACGCCTTCGACACGGTGAAGGGCTCCGACTACCTCTCCGACCAGGACGCGGTCGAGATCATGTGCCGGGAGGCGCCGGAGGAGATCCTCCACCTCGAGCACCTGGGTGTGACCTTCCACCGAAACGCCGAAGGCAGGCTCGGGACCCGCGCCTTCGGCGGCGCCTCGGCCGCCCGCACCTACTACGTCGCCGACATCACCGGCCAGGCGATCATGCACGTCCTCTACGAGCAGCTGATGAAGCACTCCGACTCGGTTGCCCGCTATGAGGAGTGGTTCAGCACCGCGCTGGCAATCGACGAGCAGGGCGAGTGCTGCGGCGTCGTCACCCGCAACATCGCCGACGGCTCGATCGAGCTGTTCCGGGCGAAGTCGGTGATCCTCGCC
>JBBRHQ010000160.1:0-7202 GCA_038222365.1 Solirubrobacterales bacterium | reverse complement strand
AGGCCGGAATCACCCAACCCTAACCGCCGGTAACTTGCTGAGCGGGGGCCGCGACCCTCTGACCGGGCAGGCTTCCCACACGATGGTCGAACTGAAGCCATGGACTCTGCCTCTGATCGTCGCGGCGATCGCCGTCCCGCTGACCGCGGGCTTTCTGCTCGCCGGCCCGGCGCTCGGTGTCGCCCTCGGCTTCGCAGCGGTCTCGGCGCTGGTCTGGATCGCCGTACGCCAGGCGCCACGAGGGCCGATCGAGACGGCCAGCGCCGCCAACGATCGCCGCCACCTGCTGATCGTGCTCAGTCGGGCGCTGGGCGATCCGGCGGCGATCGAGAGGATCGCGGAGGGATATCGCGCCGATCAGGCGGCGAACGGGGCTGACGTCCTCCTCCTGGCGCCGGCCAAGGGCCGCCTCCTGGACCGCTGGGCAACCGACCTGGGCCCGGCTCGGAGTGAGGCACAGCGAAAGCTCGTGCTCAGCGTCGCATCGCTGGGCAAGGCCGACGTCGCCGCCGAGGCCGCGGTCGGCGACGAGGACCTCGTGCAGGCGGTCGAGGACCGCCTGCGGGAGTTCCCGGCCGATGAGGTGATCCTGGTTACCGGCACTCCTGCGGAGGACCCCGACGGGGACCGGGCGGCCGCGGAGCTGGGCGAACGCCTCCAGCAGCCCTTCGAAAGGGTGATCGAGGCCCGCTCCTCGAGCTGATCAGTCGACCAACCGCAGAGTCATCTGGCGCACGGCCAGACGCCACATCGCCAGCGAGAAGGCGAGCAGCCCCAGCACCCTCAGCAGGTCCACCGCCTCGAAGCCAAAGGCGGCGCCGCGGGCCAGCTCGACCAGCTGGTAGAGGGGGTTGAACTGCGCCGCCACCTGGAAGCCCTGAGGCAGCTGATCGATCGGGAAGAAGGTCCCCGCGACCAGGAACAGCGGGGTGATCACCACCGTGGTCACGTAGTTGAACTGGTCGATCTTGGCGACGGTTCCGGCGACTGCGATCCCGAAGGCCGCGAAGCCCAGGGCCGTGATGAACCCGAACAGCGGCACCAGCAGCATGCCCGGGCTCGGGTCGAGGCCGAAGGCGAAGGAGACGATCAGCGGGAAGCAGCCGTAGACACCGGCGCGCAGCGAGATCCAGAGGATCTCCGCGGTGACCAGCTCCTCGACGTCGACGGGCGCCGCGAGGATCGCGTCGTAGGTCCTCTGGAAGCGATGCTTGACGAAGGTCCCGAACATCGCCGGGAAGGCGGCGGAGAAGATCACCGCCGTCGCGACCATCCCGGTGCCGACGAACTCGACGTAGGAGAGGCCGCCGACCCCGTTGACGATGGTCGCCCCAAGCCCGAGTCCGAAGGCGAGCAGGTAGATGGTCGGCTCCAGCAGGGCGGAGAAGGTCGTCGCCTTCCAGAAGGTGCGGAAGTTGGCGACCTCGCGGCTCATCACGCCGGTGATCGCGGCAGGCTCGAGCCGGCGCATCGTGGCGCCCTTCCGGCGGCTCACTCGGCCTCCTCGCCGGTCAGCATGACGAAGACGTCCTCCAGCGAGGCCGCCCGCCGGACCGCGTCCTCGGGGACCGATCCGTTGGTCGAGCGCTCGGCCCCGACGATCGCGATCGCCGGGCCGGCCGGCCTCACCGAGAGCCCGTCCGCCTCGGCTTGCCCCCTGACCTGCGCCAGCCTCTCGGGCGGCCCGTAGACCTCGGCGGTCTCCCGCCCGGCGTGCTCGACGATCAGCTCCGCCGGCCGGCCGCGGGCGATGACCTTGCCGTGGGCCATCACCGCGACCTCGTCGGCGAGCCGCTCGGCTTCCTCGATGTAGTGGGTGGACATCAGGATCGTCGCTCCGCGACTCCGCAGGCCGTCGATCAGCGACCAAAGCTCGGTGCGGATCTGCGGATCGAGGCCGACGGTCGGCTCGTCGAGCAGGACCAGGCGCGGCTCGTGGACGAGTCCACGCGCCAGCAACAGGCGGCGTCGCATCCCCCCGGAAAGCTCGTCGACGGCGTCGCGGCGGCGGTCGCTCAACCGGGCGAGGCGGAGCGCTCGCTCGACCGCCGAGCCGACGTCGGCGACCCGGTAGAGGCGGGCGAAGACCGCGAGGTTGTCCTCGACGGTTACGTCGACGTCGAGGTTGTCGAGCTGGGGGACCACACCCATCTCGGCGCGGGCCGCCTTGGCGTCTGCCGGGAGCTCGTGCCCGAGGACCTGCAGCTCCCCCGAATCGGGGATCGCCTGGCCGGTCAGCAGGCGCATCGTGGTCGACTTGCCGGCGCCGTTGGGCCCGAGCATCCCGAGGCAGATCCCGGCCGGCACGTCGAGATCGAGCCCGTCCACGGCGGTGATCTGACCGAATCGCTTGACCACGCCGCGCAGCTCGATCGCGTTCGGCTTGTCTCGATCCTCGTTCACCTCTCCAGGGTAGAGCGCCGGACGTCGCCCGACCGCACGGCTCAAGTCCCGGCCGCCCCGGGCCGATAGGGAGTCCTATGTTCAGCCTGAGCCACCCATGGACCCCCCGTCTCCTTGCCATCTGCGCCTGCCTGGCGGCGCTCGCCGCGAGCTCGGTCGCCCTCGCACGAGCGGGCGGCTCGGGCAAGGTCACGATCGACTCCCACAAGATCGGCTCGGCCACCGCCAAGTGTCCGCGGGGGACTGGGATGACCGCTGGCGGGTTCGACTCTCCGAGCTTCAGCCCGGGTAACAACCAGGCCTCAGCGGTGCGGATCGGCTCCCAGCGGGTCGGCACGCGCATGCTGAAGACGACCGGCTACAACTTCGGCGACCAACCCGGCGTTCTCAAGTCCCTTGCCTACTGCTCCCGCGCCGGGCGCCACGTCCGGGTGGCCTCAAACAAGGTCTTCGTCGCCCCCCGCTCCGCCGGAGTCGCGGTCGCCACCTGCCCCGGCCGCAGCAGGGTGGTCGCGGGCGGCTTCGCCAGCCCAGGATTCTCCGCCGCCGCGGCGCCGAGGGTGATCACCATGACCTCAAAGCGGGTCGGTCCGGGCCAGTGGCGGGTCGAGGGCTTCAACCTGGGCGATGACAGCGACAACAACTCCTCCGATCCGCCCCCAGGGACGCTGATCGCCTACGCCTATTGTCTCGACGACGCTCCGAGCATCGTCGTCCGCCACAAGCGCGTCTCGGCCGGGGTCGGCGGTCAGGTTAAGTCCTTCAAGGTCCGCTGTCCGCGCCGGATGAGGGCGCTGTCGGGCGGCTTCGACGGCAACATCTACCTCTCGGCGAACGCGACCGCCTCCGGCGCGATCGTCTCGAGGCGCGCCGCCCACGGGCAGGCCTGGCAGTTCGGCACCGTAAGCATCTCCGAGCGCTCGGCCAAGTCCACCGGGTACGCCTACTGCGTGCCCCGGCACCACTAGACCCGGCTTCCTCCAGGCTCGGCCGAGACGGCTTCGCGCGGCGCTATAGGCTCGCCGGGTGATGCCCGCGGGGACTACCTGAGCCGGCCGCTGGCCCCTCCCGGTGCGGCGACGCTCGAGGCGGTCGAGTCCGGCGCTATCGCGGCGGATCAGGCCTTGCCGCTTTCCGAGGTGGACCGACTGCTGGATCCGGTCCTGCCCGGCGCGCCCACCGGCTGGTGCACGCTTTCCGACGGGGTCGGCTACGTCGCCGTGGAGACCCGGATGCCCGAGGTCAGTGGCGGCCGGTCCTCGCCGGCAGCTGGGAGGAGGCCCGCGATGCCGTTTCCATCCTCGGAACCTGCCCGGCGCGGGGGCGCGCCAAGCTGGCCCTGGACTACGTCCCGGCGAAGATGGATGATCTCTACGCGGGCGTCAACGCCGCCTATCCGCGCGGCCATCGCTTCGCAGCCGACAACATGTGGACCCGCGCCCCGCCCGGCGAGCTCCTTCCGGGCTTGCGCAAGATCGCGGAGACCCTGCCCGAGGCTCCCTCGCACATGCTATGGATGATTTGGGGGCCGTCGCCCCAGCGGCCGCAGATGGCCTACTCGTTAGAGGACGAGACCTACATCGCCGTCTACGGGGTCTGGCGCGACCCACAGCTCGATCCGGCCAACGTCCGCTGGGCAGCCGATCGGATGCGCGAGATGGAGCCTCTGGCCAGCGGGATCCAGCTCGCGGACGAGAACCTGGGCGAGCGGCCGGCGCGGTTCGTCAGCGACGAGAACCTCGACCGTCTGCAGCGGCTGCGCGGCCGCTACGACCCGGATGGCCGCTTCCACTTCTGGATGGGCCTTCCGGAAGGCGCCGGGAGGCGTTAGTGTCCGTCTCCGGGGAAATGCGGCCGGGAGAGTTGCAAGCCGGCGTGAGTGAGACGAGAGGAGCCGGGATGACCTACGCGATGGTTGGTGGCCGGGGGATGCGGATGCTTCTCGGATTCGCCGCGGCGCTCAGCGCCCTGGCCTGCATCGCCATGCTTCCCGCGGACGCCGGCGCCAACACCAAGTGGCTCTGCCGTCCCGGGCTGGCCGACAACCCCTGCGCCCCGAGCCTGAAGACGACCGTGATCTCGCCCACCGGGGAGATCAAGGGGATCAACAAGGTGAAGCCGGCGAAGCACCCGAAGATCGACTGCTTCTACGTCTACCCGACCGTCAGCGACCAGATGGGGCCGAACGCGACCCGCGCGATCGACCCCGAGCAGCGCTCGATCGCCCTCTACCAGGCCGCCCGCTACTCGCGGATCTGCCGCGTCTTCGCCCCGATGTACCGGCAGGTCACCGTTCCCGCCCTGCTCGGCGGCGGCGGGTTCACCCCCCAGCGGCTGAAGATCGCCTACTCCGACGTGCTCGAGGCCTGGCGCACCTACCTGAAGAAGTTCAACCACGGGCGCGGAGTCGTCCTGATCGGCCACTCGCAGGGGACCTTCCATCTCGACAAGCTGGTCAGCGAGCAGATCGACCCGAAGCCCCGCGTGCGCAAGAAGCTGATCTCGGCGATCCTGCTCGGCGGCAATGTCGAGGTCGCCAAGGGCAAGAAAATCGGCGGCGACTTCAAGCACATCGGCGCCTGCCGCTCCGCCCGGCAGACCGGATGCGTGATCGCCTTCTCGAGCTTCGACGCCCCGGTTCCCTCGGACGCCATTTTCGGAATCTCCGGCAATCCCAACCGGGACGTCCTCTGCACCAACCCGGCGGCCCTCGGCGGGGGCTCGGCCAAGCTCGACTCGATCTTCCCCACCGAGCCGTTCGCTCCCGGGACGATCATCGGTGGCGCGACGCTCGCGGTCGGGGCGCCTACTCCCGTCGTGCAGACCCCGTGGTATGAGCAGAAGAACGGCTATCGCGGCGCCTGCTCGGCAGCTGGTGGCGCCCACGTCTTGCAGATCTCGGCGCTGAACGGGGCTCCGGTGCTGAACCCGGTGCCTGACGCCACCTGGGGTCTGCATCTGGTCGACGCGAACATCGCGCTGGGCAACCTGGTCCGGGTCGTCGGCAAGGAGACCCGCACCTTCCTGCGAAAGCACCGGCACCACCGCTAGCCCGGATCTTGCAGTAGGCCTGCGATGAGAAACGGCCGCGGGCGATCCAGGGTGACTGTCACGGTGTGCTCCCCAAATCGGCAGATCCAGCAGCCCGGACCGGGCTGACGACCGCCGAGCGGTCGGCCGCGGGCACGCTTCGCGGGACGTCGAGCGCCGGGACTGCGATCGAGATGGCGGAGACGCGCGGCGGCTCAGCCGGAGGGCGCTGGCAGCGCCCAGAGCTTCGCGAACGCCGCAGCCCAGCTCAACTGCCCAGGGTCAGCCCCTCTGCAGCCGAAGCCTGGCGCGGCGTCCGGAGAACCCGAGCCGGCCGGCGACGTGAAGGAGGCGATGGCGAAGCCGCTTCGGCTGCGAGCGGGCGAGCTCGCCGGTCAGCAGCACGGACTTGGTCCAGGAGAGCAAATCGTGGGCGATCAAGACCAGCTCGAGCCAGACGGCGTTCATCAAAGTCGCGGAAGGGGAGTTTTGAGAGCCCGGTGTCCTTGTCGTCGCGGATCTGATCCTCGACCCTGGCGCGGGCGCGGTGGCGGCACTCGAGCGCCGCGATCTCCGCGTCGGCTTGGTCGGTAAAGATCGCCTGGAAGCGATGCCCGTGGTGGTCGGTGAACGACAGCTGGGCGCCGGCAGGCGCCCGATCGCCTCGCGCACCGCCTCGGTCAGATCGAAGCCGACCGAGAAGCGGATCCTCCCATCGCGGGCCCAGTCGAGAAGCTCATGGGTGGCGCCGGCCGAGTCGACCCGCAAGAGGATCTCGATCTCGGCGGCGCGCTGCTCGGGGATCTGCTCGATCGCCTCCTCGGCGACGGCCCGCGCCGCACCTTCAAGGGGAACCTCATGTTCGGGGTCTGGGAGCTTTGACACCCGCAGATTCCCTGCTCAGGCGGCGGAAAAGCGCCCCGGGAAACCCGGGGCGCTTCACCTTGGCGCAAGATCGCGGCTAGCGCCGAGTGGGTCTACGCCGGGGCCCGGTTTCGCGTCAGCGTGCCGACCACATCAATCGTGCCGCCGTTGCTGCGCCAGCGGAAGTCGAGGTGGTCGCCGACGACCCGAATAGAGCCCCTGCCGGAGGAGCAGTTCTCCCTGCCCTGGGTGATCGTCTCCTTGTAGTGAAAGCGGCGACCCTTCAGCCCGCCGAAGACCCACTTCCCCGAGCAGGGGAACGAGGGATAGTCGACGAAGCCGCCGATCCGTCCGCGCACCAACTTCGTGAGCTGCAGCCTCGCGGGGAAGCTCGAATGCACCTTGCCTGGCCCGAACTGTCGCAGCGTCCCCTCGTATTCTCCGCGCAGCCGGCTCAGATAGGCCTGCTCGACCGTGGGGAAAGTGAAGACGGCCTCGCTTGGCGGTCGCGGCGGGCAGCGCTTCCCGGCCTTCCCGCCGAGGGTCGCGTGGGCGGTCCTGACGGCCTCATCGCGAGCCCTGTCGACGTCCGCCACGTAGCTGTCGCCGAAACGTTTGCGCAGCTCGCGGGCACCATAGTTGCGTTCCGCCGCGACGCGGCCCTGGAAGTCGGCCAGGTCCTGGGACTGGTTGGCGTAGTGGCGCTGGGCGCCGAGGAACTCCCTCATGTCGGCCCTGGCATCCTCATCCGGCCGCAGCCCTCCTAGCCGCCCCAGGGTCGCGTCGAGCAGCCTGGCGGCGGCATAGAGCAGGGGCGTTCGCTGCTGCGCGTCGTAGAAATCGGCCGAGGAGGCGTCCCGGGGCGCGCCGCAGTCCCAGCCCTCCGCCAACGCATCCGCCGTCTT
>JBBRHQ010000159.1:0-7269 GCA_038222365.1 Solirubrobacterales bacterium | reverse complement strand
GAGACGATCAGCGGCACGGTCGCCGCGATCTCGAACTCCTCGGCGCTGCGGCGCGCGCCCTCGCGGGCGAAGCCCTCCTCGAGGGGGCCCGTGTAGAGGTCCTGGTGGGCCGGCGAGAAGAGCATCGGCAGCCAGCCGTCGCAGAGCTCGGCGCAAAGGGCGATGTTCTTCGGTCCCTCGGCGCCGAGGAAGATCGGGATCTCCTCCCGAAGCGGATGGATCGAGGCCTTCAGCGGCTTGCCGAGGCCGGTCCCGCCGGGCAAGGGCAGCGGGTAGTGGGGCCCGTCGCTGGTCACGGGGGCCTGGCGCGCCCAGATGGCGCGGAGGATGCCGATGTACTCGCGGGTGCGGGCGAGCGGCTTCGCGAACGGCATTCCGTACCAGCCTTCGACCACCTGCGGTCCGGAGACGCCGAGGCCGAGGATGAAGCGACCGCCGGATAGGTGATCCATGGTCATCGCCGCCATCGCCATCGCCGCCGGCTGGCGGGCAGAGATCTGGGAGATCGCCGTCCCCAACCGGACCCGCTCGGTCTCCGAGCCCCACCAGGCGAGAGGGGTGAGCCCATCGGAGCCGTAGGCCTCGGCGGTCCAGATCGAGTCGAATCCGAGCTTCTCCGCCTCGGCGATCGCCTCGCTGACGCCGGGGGGCGGGCCGCCGGCCCAGTAGCCGGTATTCAGACCGAGCTTCAGCTCCGCGGCGATGGCGCCACCCTCAGCCCTCGGCGGCGACCTTCAGCACCAGCTTGCCGTTGTTCTCACCGCTGTAGAGCTTCAACAGGGTCTCGGGGAAGGTCTCGATGCCCTCGACCACGTCCTCGCGCGCCTTCACCTTGCCCTCGGCGAGCCAGCCGGCCATCTCCGCCGCTCCCTCGGCGTAGCGGCCGAAGTACTCGGTGACCACGAAGCCGGTCATAGAGGCGTGGTTGACCAGCAGCGACATGTAGTTGGAGGGACCCTGCATCGGGCCGGTGTTGTTGTACTGGGAGATCGCCCCGCAGATCACCACCCGGGCGTGGCGGCCCAGCAGCGCCAGGGCGGCGTCGAGGATCTCGCCCCCGACGTTGTCGAAGTAGACGTCAATCCCGTCGGGACACGCCTCGGCCAGCGCCCCTCCGATCTCGCCCGCCTTGTAGTCGACCGCCGCGTCGAAGCCGAGCTCCTCGGTGACGTAGGCGCACTTCTCCTCGCCGCCGGCGATGCCGACGACGCGACAGCCCTTGAGCTTGGCGATCTGTCCGGCGATCGCGCCGACCGCTCCGGCGGCGGCCGAGATCACCACCGCCTCGCCCTGTTCGGGGCGCCCGACCTCGAGCAGGCCGAAGTAGGCGGTCATCCCGGGCATCCCGAGGGCGCCGAGGAACCTCGGCAGCGGCGCCAGCGAGGAGTCGACCTTGATCAACCCGCCGCCGTCGGCGAGCGCGTACTGCTGGACCCCGAAGAGGCCGCTGACCGTGTCGCCCTCGGCGAAGTCCGGATGCCCGGAGGCGAGGACGCGGCCGATCCCGAGCGCCCGCATCACCTCGCCGATCCCGACCGGCGGGATGTAGGAGCGTCCTTCGTTCACCCAGCCGCGCATCGCCGGGTCGAGCGAGATGTAGGCGACCTCGACCAGGAGCTGGCCCTCCCCCGGCTCGCCGACCTCCTCCTCGAAGTACTCCCAGTCGTCGCGGCCGGGCAGGCCGACCGGACGGGCGGCGAGCTTGTAGCCGTGGTTGGTGCGGCTCACGGACCGCAGCCTTTCACAAGCCTCGCCGGGGCGCCGGGCCGCGGAGAGATCCTAGGGCCGGTTTCGCCCGAAGATGTCATGCGACTCCACCCATTCCTCGGCGACGATCGCCGAGCCCAGGGAGAGCTCCCCGCAGAGCACCGTCGCGGCGGCGATCTCGGCCTCCGCGACGACCCGCTTGCCTGGTCCGCAGCATGTTGACCTGGGAGCTCTTCTTGTCGGTCTCACGTGCTCGAGCGAGGCCTCGCAGCGCTCCTCGACGAAGGCGCGCCGAGCGTCGGCCGCCTCCCGGTGTAGTCGTTCTCGCGGTCGCGCGGGACTGGGACTCGTTCGGATGCCATCGGGCTGTCCTCCTCGCCTCGTAGCTCGGTTCCGCGAGAACCCTATGGCCTCGGATCCCGCGGCCCGCAATGCGGAAAGGCCCCGAGAGGAGGGCCTTTCCGCGTGCCTGCAGTTGGCGGCCACCGGGCATAGGCCGTGCGTCCGCCCTCGGCCGCCCGGTGAATGCTTAGGTGGTCTCCGTGGCCACCTCAGGGGGCCCATGCGGGTAGGCGTGGCCGCTCTCGTGGTGCGCCCGCTCGGCCTCCCCAATCAGTCGGTCGCCGTGATCGGGCAGCTCGTCGCCGTGAGCCACCACCTGTCCGGTTTCTAAATCGACGACTTCGAGGTCCCTTCTCGTCATGGTCAGGTGGACAACCAGCCCGAGGATGGCGCCCAGGAAGATGACGCTGGTGACGACCGTCCCGAGACCAAGGCCGCCGACGGCCCGGGGTTGGGAGAGGTAATCCCCCATTGACGCGCCCAGCGGGCGGGTCAGGATGTAGGCCAGCCAGAAGGCCAACACGGCGTTCAACTTGAAACGGAAATGCGCGACGGCGATCAATCCGATCATCCCTCCGAAGATGAAGATCGAGTTGAGGTAGCCGAAGTTGAGGCGTTCGGCGACGAGATCGCCGGCCGCCGTCCCGAGGGCAAAGGTGAAGAGGATGGCCAGCCAGTAGAAGGCCTCCCTGCGGGTGGTGAAGATGGTGTGGATTGAGAGCGTTCTCTCACCTCCGTACCACGCCGCGAAGGTTGCCGCGAGGGCGATCGTGAAGGCGATCGTCGTCGTCTCCAGCGCCACCCCGTAGTTGTCGACGAGGTTGTCAGTAATCAGGGTGCCCACCACACTGATCAAGACGACGGCAAGCCAGTAGATGCCCGGGACGTAGCGGCTCGAGCGGAACTGGAACAGCAGCGCCGCGATCAGCACCGCGGTCATCGCATATGTCGTGTCGGTCAGCCCAAAGCCGAGATTGGTGTTGAGGAGGTCCGCCGCGGTCTCGCCGACCGTCGTGCAGAGCACCTTGATTATCCAGAAGAATGCCGTGACTTCGGGCACCTTGTTGAGCATCTGCCGACCGAATGATGGGGTCGCCGTGTCAATACGTTCGGTTGTCGAAATTGGAGTTGTGTTTGGAGTCATGGCGAAACGGTGGCAGGATCGACCTGACTGACTCCTGACTGCATGTCAGGCCGCCGGGAGCACCACCTCGAACCTGCCGCCTGGCCCGGTTGCTCCGCTGACCTCGCCGCCAGCCGAGCGTGCCAACCTGCGCGCCAACGACAGACCCAGACCCGCGCCCGTCCCCTTGGCCGAGGCGCCTCGCACTCCAGGCTCGAAAACCCGTGTGGCCTCGGGCCCCGTCAGCCCAGGCCCGTCGTCGATCACTTCGAACCTGACAATTTCGCCGGTGAGAGAGCAGTCGATCCGGACCTCGCCGGACGCGTGGCGAACCGCGTTGGAGACCACCGGGAGCAGGACCTGCACGGCGTAATCCCGGTCGGCGCAGACCGCAAGGGGTTTGCCCGGCGATCTGACCTCGAGCCGGATGCCAAGCTCTGAGGCCTCGCTCCCGACGATCTCCAACGCCTCCCGCGCGACCGTCAGGGCGTCGCTCAGATTTCGCCCCGGATCGGCTTCGGCCTGCGCGGCGGCAACCAGGGTGTCGATCATCACCGTCATCCTGTCGACATCCCGGAGAATCGAGCGCAGGGCCCTGCCGGCATCGGGATCGGAGCAGTCCCGTGAGGCCAGCTCGACCTCGGCCCGCTGCCGCGCCAGAGGTGTCCGCAGCTCGTGGGCGACCTCCGCTGAGAAGCGCTGCTCGTGCTGAAGGCTGGCGTCGAGTCGCCCCAGGAGCCCATTGAGGGTGGACGCCAGCGCGTTCAGCTCGTCCTCGGGAGGACGGACGGCGAACCGCCGGTGCAGGTCGCGCTCGCTCCAGGTAGCCGCCTGCTCGGTCATCCGGCTGACCGGCCGCAGCGCCACCGTCAGCGTCCGGCGGCTGAGCACGGAAACGAAAGCGAGCAGGACGAGGCCGAGGATTCCCGACGCGATGAACGCGACGCGCTGGGTGTGCTCGTACGGGGACAGTGAAACCCCTGCGACCACCGTGCCCAGCCGGCGGCCGGCTTGGCGTATCGGTCTGGCGAGCAGCCGCGTGTCGTCGGCCTCTGTCCTGCTTGGAACCCTCGACGCGGCCAGCCGGCGCGCCGGCTGGCCAGCTTGCCCCGATAGAGGCCGCTCGAGCACTCGACGGTTGTGGTCGAAGACCCATGCCTGGCCGTCGAGGAAGGTGTCGCCCGGGGTTTCATTCACCCGAACGGTCCCTTTGGAGACCTCGATGTTGGCCAACTGGGCGGCGGCCCTGGAGCGAAGGATCCTGTCGGCATCGCTCGAGAGCTGTTTTCCGAGGAACCAGTTGAAGCCGCCCAGCAGGAGGATCAGCCCGATGGTGAATGCACAGGTCGTGGCGAGGACGACCCGCCGGCGCAACCCCGGTCTCATACGAGCTTGTAGCCGACTCCGTGGGCGGTGGCGATCTGCTCTCCCTCCCCGCGTGCACGAAACTTGCGCCGAATCCTGGCGATGTATGAGTCGAGAGTGTTCTCGTGGACAATCGCTCCGGTAGGCCAGGCCGCCGAGATCAGATCGCGGCGGCGCACGACCTCCCCGGGCCGAGCTGAGAGTGCAGCGAGAACTCGGAACTCCGTCGGCGTGAGATCAATCCTCCCCGCCTCGGTCTGGACGGCATGGGCGGCGGGGTCGAGCCGCAGCTCCGCCACGCCGGACCCGGCAGCCGGATCCCCATGCCCGTTGCCCCTGCGCAGCACCGCCCGGAGGCGGAGCACGAGCTCCTCGAGGGCGAACGGCTTGACCAGGTAATCGTCGCCACCCATGTGAAATCCGGACAGTCGATCGCTGAGCGCCGCCCTGGCCGTCAGGAAGATGACCGGCACTCCGATCCCCGCGGCCCGCAGCGCCTGGCAGAGGTCACGCCCATCGGCGTCGGGAAGTCCGATGTCAATGATGATCGCGTCCGGCGCGTCAGCGGCCGCGGCCGATAGAGCGGTGGTGGAAGTCGCGTGGGGTCGAACTGCGAATCCCCCGGCCTCGAGTCCGCGCTTCAGGAGCTCGCGGAGCTCGTCATCGTCCTCGACTATGACCACCAGGGGTGCCATTGCGACCGGCGGTTGTAGTCCGGAAGGCTAAAGCGCAGATGAAAGTGGACGGATCTACCCTCGCGGCAGCCGGATCGAGAAGCGGCCGCCCGCTTCGGAGGAAAGCGCCTCGACCTCGCCGCCACCGGCACGCGCAAGCCGCCTGGCCAAAGCCAGGCCGAGCCCTGCTCCGTTCTGCACGCCGTCGCGACCCTCGCTTCCGCCCCTCACCCCCGGCTCGAAGATCCGACGCAGCTCACCCTGACCGACTCCCTTGCCATCGTCGGTGACCAGATAGCAGACTTCCGAGGGATCGCCGCCGACGTGTATTTCGACTCGGCTCCTCGCATGGCGGCAGGCGTTCTCGATTACGGGATGGAGGATCCGCTCGATTAGGTCCTGGTCGACCTCAACCCGCACCCCGTCGCCGCCGATCACATCGATCGCCACTCGTCCTTCTACGGCCCCCTCGGACCCGCACTCGTCAGCGGCCGCCGCGGCGGCCTCGCGGGCGTCTGCGCTGTATCCGTCAGGAGTGCGCGTCTCTTGCCTGGCGGCAGCCAGCAGGGCATCCAGGGCCCTGGTCAGCCTGTCGGTTTCGGCGACCGAGCTAGCGAGGGTCGCGCGGACCTCCTCCTCGTCGGCCCGATCGCTGAGGGCAAGCTGGGCCCGGGCCCGGATCTTCGCCAGCGGCGTTCTCAGCTCGTGCGAGAGCTCGGCCGAGAACCGCTGCTCGCGCCGGACGCTCGCCGAAAGCCTGTCGAGCAGCCCGTCGAGGGTCGCGCCCAGTCTCGTGAACTCGTCGCGGGGAGGGCCAAGGCCGAAGCGCCGGTCGAGGTCACGCTCGCTCCACTCCGCCGCATCCGCCGACATCCGGTCGACCGGACGGAGGCCGGCGCGCAGCAGCCAGCGGCCGGCGAGCCCCACCGCGAAAAGAATGACCAGCGCCATCGCCAGCGATCCGATCAGCGCGACGCGCTCCGAACGCTCATACGGGGACAGGGAGACGCCCGCGACCACCGTCCCAAGCCGCCGAGTCCCCCGGGTGACCGGAAGCGAGAGCAGCCGCGTCGAGGACTCGGTGTCGATTCGTCGGGCAGGGCCGGCGGCGAGGCGCTGGACCTCGCGGTCAAGGTGAGCGCCCGCCCGAGGCGCCTCGACGAGCCTTCGTCCGGCGAAAATCCAGATCGGCTGGTCGACGTTGCCGGCGTCCGGGGCCTCCTGGACGCGAAGTCGGCCGTCGACGATCTGAAGCGAGTCGAGCGTCGCCGCGGCCCTCGAGCTGAGCAGGCCGTTGGCGTCGGCGTCGAGACGGGCGCCAAGCACGAGATTGAAGGCCAACACCGTCAGAGCCAGCGCCAGTCCAACGGCCAGGATCACCGCCGCCAACAGCCGCCCCCGCAGCCCCGGCCTCATTCGGCGGGCCCGGGCAGTAGCGCGTAACCGACGCCGTATACCGTCTTCAGCTCGGGCGCCTCGGCGATGCCGCCGAGCTTGCGCCGCAGCCGGGCCAGGTAGACGTCGAGTGTATTGTCGTGGACCATCGCTCCCTGGGGCCAGGCGGCTGCGCGCAACGTTCCTCGCCTCACCGCCTCGCCCGGCCGGGCGGCGAGTGCTGCCAGAAGCCGGAACTCGGTCGGGGTCAGCGCCACCGACCCGGAGCCGCAGTGGACCGAGTGGGCGAGCGGGTCGAGCCGCAACCCGCCCACGCTCATCACCGCCGAGCCTCCCGAGCGGCGCATCAGTGCCCGAAGGCGCGCCAGCAGTTCCTCGAAGTCGAATGGCTTGGTCAGGTAGTCGTCACCGCCGGCGCTGAAACCGGAGAGGCGGTCGGCGCGAGTGTCAAGCGCCGTCAGGAAGACCACCGGGACCTCGACGCCCTGGGCCCTCAGGGCCTGGCAAAGGTCGCGCCCGTCTGCGTCGGGCAAACCGATGTCGACGACGAGCGCGTGGGGCTCGTAGTCCGCCGCCCGATTCAGCAGGTCGGAGCCGCTGGATACCCCGCGGGCCTCGAAATCGGAACGCCGCAGCCCGGAGACCAGGATCTCGAGAAGTTCG
>JBBRHQ010000158.1:0-7270 GCA_038222365.1 Solirubrobacterales bacterium | reverse complement strand
CACCTCGGAGGCATACGAGGAGCGGACGCCGATCTGGCCGCAGGGCAAGAAGCGCAAGCCCGAGCCCTATCCGTGGCGGGTCGACGCCGAGCCGGTGCTGATCCTCGAGGAGGAGGATTTCGTCCCGGCGGTCGAGCTGGTCGGTGAGCTCGAGCACGTCTCCAAGTGGCCCGCGGAGCATTGGCACCTGGCCTTCCAGGGGCAGCTGCGGACGATCGGCCCCGCCGATGCGCGGCTGCTCAGGGAGCGGCTGAAAGCCGCCTCCTCCGGGTCCGGGCGGCCGGCCCGCTCCGCGGTCCGGTGAGCGAGCCGGGGCAACCGCGGGTTCACGAGCGCCACTTCACCCGCGCCGAGGCCAACGCGACCCTGCCGAAGCTGCGCCCCCTGCTGCAGAAGCTGCGCGACGCCAAGGATCTGCTCACCGACGCCGAGGCGCACGAGGCGCTCTCCGACGCTGCCCCCGGCAACGGCGGTGGCGAGGTCGGTGTCCAGGTCGGCGAGTCCTTCCTCGAGGTGCGGCGGATCCTCTCAACCCTCCAGGAGTCGGGGATCGTGGTCCGCGACATCGACCGCGGCCTGCTCGACTTCCCGGCGGTGATCGACGGGCGCGAGGTCTACCTCTGCTGGGAGCTCGACGAGGACGGGGTCGACCACTGGCACGACCTCGACTCCGGCTACGGTGGCCGCGAGCCCCTCGACTGAGCATCCGGGAGCTTTGCGGTCGCTGCTGCGGCTCGGCCGCTTCGAGCGGTTGGCGGCCCTGGGGGCGATTGCCTGCCTGGGCAGCCTGCTCCTGCCCTGGTACGAGCTGCGCTTCGCCGGCAGCCTCGGCAAGTCCGGGATCGGCAGCTTCGGCTTCGCCGAGGCTGCGCTGGTGATCACGCTCGCCGCCGCCCTGACCCTGCTGGTGCGGGTCGGGGGCGGGCGGCGCCCGCCGCTGCCCCTGCACGAAGGGACACTGCTCGCGGTGTCCGGTGCCTGGTCTGCGGCGATCGTCGGCTATCTGATGTTCGACCGTCCAACCGCGATCTTCGCCGACTTCCCTACCGACTACGGGCTCGGCTACGGCATCTTCGTCGCCCTGGGCGGGGCGGTGGTGCTGGGGCTCGCCGGGCTGCGGATCCGCAGGGACGAGCTGGCCCGCCAGGCGGGGGTGGCCGCTAGGAGGGCGGAGGAGGGGGCTCCAAGCCCCACTTCCTCATCCCCTCCTCGATCCTCTCGATCGCAGTCCTGATCACCTCGACCCGGGCGTTGCGCTTGGAGTCGGCGGCGATCAGGTGCCATGGCGCCTGGGGCTGGTCGGTTCGGGCGAGCATGTCCTCCACCGCCTCGACGTAGGCGGGCCGCTTCTCGCGGTTGCGCCAGTCCTCATCGGTCAGCTTCCAGACCTTCAGCGGGTCCTTCTCGCGCCGCTCGAAGCGTCGCATCTGCTCCTCCTCGGAGATGTGCAGGAAGAACTTGATCAGGATCATCCCCTCGTCGACGAGGGTGTGTTCGAAAGCATTGATCTCGTCGTAAGCACGCAGCCACTGCTCGCGGGTGGCGAACTCCTCGACCCGCTCGACCATCACCCGCCCGTACCAGGAGCGGTCGAAGATCGCCATCCCTCCCCAGCCGGGAAGCATCGGCCAGAAGCGCCGGAGGAAGTGGTGGCGCTTCTCGTCGGGTGTCGGCGCCGCGAACTGAACGACCCGCACGTGGCGCGGGTCGAGCTGGGCGACGAGTCGCTTGATGCACCCTCCCTTGCCGGACGCGTCCCAGCCCTCGAAGATGACGCAGACCGCGGGGCCGATGCCTCCATTGCCGATCAAGCCACCGAGGATGAGTCGAAGGTGGGAGAGGCGCTCCCAGGCCTCCTCCAGCGCCGCCTGCTCCTGCTTTCGCGAGAGCGACTGGGTGAGATCAACCTGCTCGAGTCTGCTCATCGTCGAATCCTTTCATCGGTGCGGCGGATAATCCAGCACTTGCGGGGGTTTCTCGGTGGTCAGGTTGAGCGCGAGGGGGAAGAGGAACGCGCCTAGGAAGATGCAGATGATCCCGATCACGACCAGCCATCGCGACCGGCTCAGGTGCCCGGTGATGCCGATAACGAAGCCGATCAGCATCAGGGCCGCGTACGGGCCGAAGCTGTGGGGAAGCAGCTCGGCGCTCGGCGGGGCGAGTAAGTGCACCGGGCCAATTATCATCGCTGGCCGATGCCCAAAGCGTTCACACCCGACTCGATAGCGGAGATGAAGGAGGCGCTGAGCAGCGTCGCCTACCTCGCCGACGAGGCGGCCGCGCTGGTCGCCTTCCTCGCCCAGCGCCTCGGCAAGCCGATCCTGGTCGAGGGGCCGGCAGGGGTCGGGAAGACCGAGCTGGCCAAGGCGCTTCACCGCTCCAGCGGCCGCGAGCTGATCCGCCTCCAGTGCTATGAGGGCCTCGACGAGGCCAAGGCGCTGTACGAATGGAACTACCGCAAGCAGCTCCTCCGCATCCAAGCGTCCGCCTTAGAACATCAGCCTGCCCGGGACCCCGGCACGCCCGGACGCGAAGCGGAGGACGTGCCGGGAAATAATTCGGAGGACGACACCAGCACCCGCAGCGAGGTCTTTGGTGACATCTTCAGTGAGGAGTTCCTGCTCGAGCGGCCGCTGATGCAGGCGATCGCCAGCCCCGAGCCGGTCGTGCTGTTGATCGACGAGATCGACAAGACGGACCAGGAGTTCGAGGCGATGCTGCTGGAGCTGCTCTCCGACTTCCAGATCTCGATCCCGGAGCTGGGACAGGTGACGGCGACGACGATGCCGATCGTCGTCCTCACCTCGAACAACACGCGCGAGCTGACCGAGGCGCTGAAGCGCCGCTGCCTCTACCTCTGGCTCGACTATCCCGAGATCGAGCGCGAGATGGAGATCGTCCGCCTGCACGCGCCGGAGCTGCCCGAGGCACTGGCGCGGAAGCTGGTCGAGATCGTCTCCTCGATCCGCTCGCTCGATCTGAAGAAGCCACCCTCGATCGCCGAGTCGATCGACTGGGCGCGAACCCTGCTGCTGATGGGCGCCGAGGACATCGATCGCGAGACCTTCGAGCAATCGATTTCGATTCTGGTCAAGCACCGCACAGACATCGATCTGGTGGCGGAGCGGGTCGGGATGCGGCTCGCAGAAGGAAGCGGCTAGTCGCTAGTCGCTAGTCGCTAGTCACCAGCCCTGACGGAGAGCTCTATCGACTATCGACTATCGACTAATGGCTGACTCTTCTCCCTACGGCCCGAAGCTGCAAACCGGCCCCCCCGGCCTGGCCGCCAAGCTGCTCTCCTTCTGCGAGGAGTTGCGGGGCGAGGGGGTGGCGGTCGGCACCTCGGAGATCCTCGACGCCTTCGCCGCGCTGGAGGAGGTCCCCTGGGGAAAGCAGGAGGACTTTCGCGAGGCGCTGGCGGCGACCATCGCCAAGTCCCAGGAGGACCGGCGGGTGTTCGAGCTGCTCTTCGATCGTTACTTCTTCCGCAGCGCCGAGGCCGAGGCGGTCGAGCGCGGGCTGAAGGAGCAGGGAGAGCGGCACGAAGGGGGCGAACGGCTCGACATCGACGAGCTGCGCGAGGCCGTCCGCCAGGCGATCGTCGAGGGCAACGACGGCGAGATGCGCGACCTCGCCGGGCTTGCGATCGCCGCATTCGGCCGCCAGGGCGAGGGGTCGGGGGTGGTCGGAGTCGATGTGCAGCGGATCAGGCGCACGCTGGGGCTCTCAGCAGGGACCCAGCCCCCGGCCGAGGACGGAAGCGGCGAGCGGCCGGCGATCGACCGCGAGCAGCTGACGCGCTTCGAGCGCCACCTGCGACGGGAGCTGGAGCGGGGTTTGATCGAGCGCACCGAGACCCTTCCCCCCTCGCGCCCGCTGGCCGAGCTCGACCGCACCCTGCCGACCAGCGCCGCCCAGGACCTGGCGGCGGTGCACCGCTCCGTGGCGCAGATGAAGCGCCGCCTGGCGACCCTCGGGCACGAGCAGCGCGGCCGGCGAAAGAGCCGGGTCGTCGACGTGCGCAAGACCATGCGGACCTCGCTGGAGACCGGCGGTGTGCCGCTGCGCCTGCGCTACCGCCCGAAGCGCCCCCGGCGCCCGGAGATCTACGTGCTCTGCGACGTCTCGACCTCGGTCACCTCGGCGAGCGTCTTCTTCCTCAGCGTCCTGCACGCCCTGCACGACTCTTTCCGCAAGCTGCGCAGCTTTGTCTTCATCGAGCGGATTTCCGAGGTCACCGAGATCTTCGATAACGAGCGCGACTTCCGCCAGATCTCCTCGCGGATCACCAGCGAGGGGGGAGTCGCCGACGTTTCGGGCTACACCGACTACGGTCGCGTCTGGCTCGAGTTCCTCGGTGAGATCGCCTCCGAGCTCGATCCGCGCTCGACCGTGATCGTCCTCGGCGACGCCCGCACCAACGGCCGTGAGCCCCACGCCAAGGTCTTCGCCCAGATCTCCGAGCGCGCCGGGCGCCTCTTCTGGCTCAACCCGGAGCCGCGGCTTTACTGGAACTACGGCGACTCGGTGATGTCAGCCTATGAGCCCTTTTGCGACGGCGCCTTCGAGTGCTGGACCACCCGGCACCTGGAGAACTTCGTCAACGTCGTCGCCGGCGGTATCCCGGCAACCGATTGAGGGCGCTCTTCCTCCGCCACGGGGAATCGGTCTCCAACGCCGATCCGGAGCTGGTCAGCCTGCCGATCGCCGAGGGCGACCGGCTGACCGAGCGCGGCTGGGAGCAGGCGAGGGCGGCGGGGCGAGCGCTGCGGGACCGCGGCGCCACCCAGCTGCTGAGCAGCCCGATGCGGAGGACCCTGGAAACGGCCGAAGCACTGAACGAGTCGCTCGGCCTGCCGCTCGAGCAGGCCGAGGGCGCCCACGAATTGCGCGAGCCGAAGGGGTTCGGCCAGATGAGCTCCGAGGAGCAGATGGGATCCGGGCGCGGACGGGGGAGCGGCGGTCTCCGAAACCGCCTAGACCTTCAGCGCGGCGCCCAGGCGTCGGGCGAGTCGGTCAGGTGCTCGACCACCGGCGGCATCTCGCCGCTGACCAGGTCGGCCAGGGTCACCTGCTCGAGCACGGCGCGCAGGTTGGCGCGGACGGCGATCCAGACCTCGCTGAGATGCTCGGCGTTGCCGCGGTACTCGATCGACTCCGGGGGCGCCGACTGCACGTTGGCGATCGGGCCCTCGACCGCGCGGACCACGTCGGCGATCGTGACGTCATCGGCCGGCCGGGCGAGCCAGTAGCCGCCTTTGGCGCCGCGCCGGGCACGGACGATGCCGACGTGCTTCAGCTCGAGCAGGATGTGCTCGAGGAACTGCAGCGGGATGTCCTGCGAGTCGGCCAGCTTCTCGCCCTTGATCGGTCCCTCGTTGGCGGCCGCCGCCAGCTCGGCCGCGGCGCGCACGGCGTAGTCGACTTTCGCTGTCACCCGCATATAGGCAAGTAAACCAGTCAGGAAGCAGCGGGAACGCCGCGCCGCCGCCCGGCGAACGCGATCGCCCAGCCGACCGGCTTCAGCCGACGACTTCGGGCGTCAGGTCCTCGGAGCGGTTCGTGGGCCGCGCGCCGTTACCGGAAGGGGTGCCGGCATCACCGGGCGGGCGTCCCTCGCCGCCTCCCTTCCCGTTACGGTCGCGGCGGCGATTGAGGTAATGCGGAGCGGCGATGATCAGGCCAAGACCGATACCGGCGACCGCCGCCGCAATCGGCCAGACGTTGGGGTCGCCCTTCTGGATGGTGACGATCCCGGAGCCGAGCAGCACTACCCCGAGAGCGATCCGCAGGAACCCGGTCGGCGCCTTGCCCGAGAGCGCTGAACCGATGACCACGCCCGGGACCGAGCCGATCAGGATGTTGGCAACGAGGCCGAAATCGACGTTGCCACTGATGATGTGGGCGATCCCGGCCGCCCAGAGGAGAACGGCGGCGTGGACGATGTCAGTCCCGACGACCCGGCGCGGCGAGAGGCGGAAGACGGTGATCAGGAGGATCGCGATCACCGTGCCCGAGCCGGCAGAGGTGATGCCGATGATGAACCCGGTGGTCGCACCGATGATGATGGCGGCGACCTTGTGACGACGCTTGATTTCGAAGTCGTCGCGTTCGTCGATCATGCCGCCGAGGATCAGCGCCCGGGACAGGGTGATTATCCCGACCATCAGCAGAGTCCCGCCAAGCACCGCGTAGAGCAGCGAGTCGAGCTTGTCCTCGCCGATCTGGTTCTGGAGGTAGGAGATGAAAAAGACCCCGGCAACGGCGGCGGGGACGCTGCCGACGGCGAGCCAGAAGACCATGCCTGTGTTGACGGTCTTCATCCTCATGTGCCGCCAGCCGCCGACCGTCTTGGTGACCGCCGAATAGACGATGTCGCTGCCGATTGCCGTCGTCGGCGAGGTACCGACGACGAGGATCAGCAACGGCGTCATCAACGAGCCACCACCCATTCCGGTCATGCCGACCAGGACGCCAACGCCGAGTCCGAAGAGAATGATTGCCGGGTCCATCTATGCGTCCTCGCGAATCGGGGGGTGTGTTCGCGACTTTCCTGACTTTCTTAGTCAGGAGCACAAGAAGGTCGGGATGCTACCAGGAAAACAACGCGGCCTCCTCTGCTCCGCGAGGAATAACTGCCGCACGTCCTCCGCTCCCGCGAGGCCCGACACTCAGAGTCAAATGATGCTGTCAGGCCTCGCTCCCGCGTCCGGGCGTGCGGCGGTCCCGTGCGGGATGACCGCAACCTCGTCCTGCCCGCGGCCAAGCCGCCCCCGGACGCGGAGCGAGAGCCCGCAGATAGCCGGTGTCTCTGAGGGCGGGCTCTCGCGGAGCGGAGGAGGCGGCGCAGTTATTCCGGAGCGGAGGACGTGCGGCGTTAGACTCCGTCCCACAATCCAGGGGAGCTCGCGGCAAGGCGGGCTGAGATGGCGCCCCACCAGCCCGGCGCCGACCCTCAGAACCTGTGCGGTAATGCGCGCGGAGGGAGCATGTTGACGAGGACCGGGGCTCCCACGCAGGAGCCCCTTTCAGATCCAGGCCGGGCACCGCGGGGCACGGCGCTTGCGCTTCAGGGCCTCGCTCACCGATTCGGCGAGCTGGCGGTGATCGAGCGGCTCGACCTCGACCTCGAGCGGCGGGGCGTGCTTGGGGTGGTCGGCCCCTCGGGCTGCGGCAAGTCGACCCTGCTGGAGCTGATCGCCGGGCTGCGCGAGCCCAGCGCCGGCCGCGTCCTCCTCGACCACCGCGCGGACGCCTCCGAGCGCCTCGG
>JBBRHQ010000157.1:0-7271 GCA_038222365.1 Solirubrobacterales bacterium | reverse complement strand
AGGACATCAGGTTTTCATCCTGAAGACGCGAGTTCGATTCTCGCCGGGGCTACTCCAAGTTCATGTACCCCGAAATCCACCTAGGCCCGCTCACCCTCCAGTCCTTCGGGATCATGTTCGCGCTCGGGTTCATCGCCGCCGGGGCGCTGATCGCCAAGCGCCTGCCGGAGCTCGGCAAGCCGGCCGACTGGGCATATGAGGTGGCGTTCTCAGCCCTGGTCGGCGGAGTGGTCGGCTCGCGGATCTACTTCATCATCGAGAACTACGACCAGGTCAAGGACGACCTGATCGGCAACCTCTTCTCCGGCTCCGGCCTGGTCTGGTACGGCGGGGCGATCGGCGGCGCGATCGCGGTCCTGCTCTGGGCCTGGTACCGGGGCTTCTTCGGGCTCGTACTGCTCGACGTCTGCGCCCCCGCGCTGGCGATCGGCTACGCGATCGGCCGGATCGGCTGCCAGCTCTCCGGCGACGGCGACTACGGCAAGGCCTGGGACGGCCCCTGGGCGATGTCCTACCCCGACGGCACCGTGCCGACGACCCACACCGTCCACCCGACTCCGGTCTACGAGACCGTAGCGATGTCCTTCTGCGCCTACCTGCTGTGGCAGCTCCGGGACCGTTTCCGCGCCGGGATCCTCTTCGCGATCTACCTGATCTACGCGGGGGCGGAACGCCTGCTGGTCGAGTTCATCCGCCGCAACGATCACGTCGCGCTCGGCCTCACCCAGGCCCAGCTCGAGAGCCTGGCGATGATCGCGGCCGGGCTGATCTGGGTGGGGGTGGTCCGCTCCCGCCACGGCACCCTCGCCAAGGGTTCCGCCACCAGGGCCGCCGCGCAGCCGGTGACCGGCTGATCAGGATCAGAAGGCGGAGCGCAGCATCCCGCCGTCGATCGGGACCACCGTCCCGGTGATGTAGCCGGCCCGCTCCGAGCAGAGGAAGGCGACCAGGTCGCCATACTCGCCGGGATTGCCCAACCGCCCCGCCGGCACCTGCTCCTTCGCCGCGGCCTCGGCCGCCTCCAGAGAGCCGGCGCGGTCGGCCAGCCGTTCGGTGGCGAACCGCCCGGTGGCCACGGTGTTGACCGTGACCCCCTCCCCGGCGACCTCGCCCGCCAGCGTCTTGAAGAACCCGATCGCCGCCATCCGGTGCGAGTTGGAGAGGCCCAGGCCCGGGATCGGCTCGCGGGTCGAGCTGGATCCGACGTTGACGATCCGTCCCCAGCCGCGCTCGCGCATTCCGGGAAGGACGGCCTCGGAGAGGACGCGGGGCGCAAGCACCAGCGAGCGGTAGGCGTCGGTCCAGGTATCGGGTCCGTGGTCGAGTGCCGCCCCGAAAGGCGGCCCGCCGGTGTTGGTGATCAAGACATCGATCGGTCCCAGCGCCTCCTCGACCTCCGCCGGCAACCGCTCGAGCCGCTCGAGATCGTCGGTGTCGGCGACGAATGCCGTCACCTCGCCGGAGATCTCGGCCGTCGCCTTCTCGACGTTCTCGGGCGAACGGGAGGCGATCGCCACCCGGGCGCCCTCCCGGGCCAGCGACGCGGCGATTCCTCGCCCGATCCCCTTGCTGCCGCCCATCACCAGCGCCACCCGCCCCTCGAGCCCTAGGTCCACGCAGCCTCCCTGTCCGGCAGCCGCGCGCACCAGAGCGCAAACAGGCCGATCGCGACCACCGCGCCCAGCCAGTGGACCCCGACCAGCACGGCGAGCAGGCTGGGAATGCCGGCGAGCGCCGCACCCAGAAGGGTCATCCCCGCCGGCAGGCCGAGTGCCCGCGCCGTCACCAGCGAGCAGATCGCCCAGGCCGCCGGGCCGGCGAACCAGCCCCAGTCCTCGAAGAAGCTGTGCGGCAGAGCGAGCGCCAGCGCGAGCGAGAGGATCGCCACGCCCGCCGCCTGGATCAGGGCGGCTCGCCAGAAGATCGAAGAATTCATACGGGCGATTCTCCCACCTCCACCGCGTGCGCTATTCCTCAGGCCAGCCGATCCCCCAGAGCCGCGGAGGGATCGTTGAACCACTCGAAGCGGACCGCCGATCTTCACGTTCTCATCCGACACGCCCGCCGGGGGCGGTTGCGATAATCCGAAGCGCGGGGCGGTTAGCTCAGTTGGGAGAGCGCCTGCCTTACAAGCAGGAGGTCGCTGGTTCGAGCCCGGCACCGCCCATCGCCGCAAGCCAAGCCGAGCTATGAATCCGATGCGGGTGGTTCCTCCCCGCCGTAATCGACGAGGCCGCCGGTTTCAGTCTTTGTCCCGACCCGGCGCGATGCCCGAAGGATCCAACTTGCCCCTTTCGATCTTCCGCGCCATTTCCTGGCGCTCGCGAAGGCTCCCCGGGTCAAGGACGCCCGATCCGGCTGCCCTCGAGATCGCCGTGCCGCCTCGTCCGCGGAGCACCAACGCGCATCCCACCGCGATCACAGCCCCGGCAAGCGGGCCGACGACGTACACCCAGTAGCTCGAGAAGTCGCCGCTCACAAAGGCAGGCCCGAAGGAGCGGGCCGGATTCATCGAGACCCCGCTGACCGGCGCGGCCCAGAGGCCGGCCAGAGCGATGTAGCCGCCGACCCCCAGGGCGGCGATCGCGCCGACGTTCTGGGCGGCCGAGGCTGTGCCGAGGATGACGCTTACCAGGACGGTGGTCAAAGCGATCTCCATCAACAGCGCCTGCCAGTTCGCGTAGCCCGAGCCGGGCAGGGTCGCCCCGAGGTGCTCGACGTTGCCGAAGACCGCGAGCAGGAAGAGGGCGGCGAGGGTCGCGCCGAGAAGCTGGACGATGATGTAGCCGGGCACGCGCCGCCAGGGGAAGTCGCGCCGCAGGGCGAAGGCCAGCGAGACGGCGGGATTGAGATGTGCGCCCGAGACGGCGCCCATGAAGAGGATGATCGCCATAACCATCAGGCCCGGAGCGACCACCGCCGCGGCCAGGCTGATCTGCCCTTTCGCCGTCAGCAGGCCACCGCCGGCCGCCACGAGGACGAGCATGAAGGTACCGAGTAGCTCGGAGAAGAGCCGGCGCCACTCGAGCTTCGGGTTGTCCCAATCCTGGCCGGAGCCGAACTCGAGCATCAGGCGGTGATCGACCCGAAGCTCTGCCTCCGCCCGTCGATCGCGATCCTCTGCCACTAGCCGGTCCTCTCGTCGCCTGGGTCTGCGTGCGCAGCGAATGCTAAGGCAGGGACGCGCCGAAACATCACCTGAAACGTCGGCATCGCCTTCATCATCACTGGCGCGAGCAGGCTCGGTCTCGGCTGCTGGGCGGCGCACTCCGTGCGGGCTCATGCGCGGATCGCTCCGTGCTGCTGAGATTCATACGCCAGCTGCCCTAGCGGCCGCCCGCACCGGAAGCCGCCGGGGAGTATTGAGGAAGATGGAAAGTCCGCAAATTGGGCGTTGCCTTTGATGTCCAGCCGTGATTGAGTGTCGGGGCATAAGGGCGAGGAAAGGCAGGCCAATTGAAGTTGACGCGATCTAATCTGAGCAAGCAGGGGCAGCGAGCGTGAGGGTCGCACGCGCCAGACGAATCGCCGAACGCGCCCACCGAGGCTCCCTTGAAGCGACTGGTGAGCCCGTGATCGCCCATATCAGGCGCGTCGCCCAGGCCTGTCCGGTCTCCGCCCGAGCGGTGGCCTGGCTTCACGAACTCCTCGAGAACTCCTCGATCTCCGAAGAGGAGCTTTTGGCGGGCGGGCTCGGGCTTGCAGATGAAGAATTGCGGGCGTTGAGGCTGCTCAGCCGGCCCTCTGATAGCCGCTCCGACAAGGAGTACTTCGCCCACATCGGCCTCATCGCCCGCGCTTCCGGATCGGCCGGCGAGATCGCCCGCACGGTCAAGCGAGCTGATCTCGCTGACCGCCAGCGGCATCCGAACCGGCGCGCCGACGGATGGCATCCGCCCTATCGGGCTGCGCTCGCGCTCTTGGAGGAAGACAACCCGGAACCCAAGTCCGAGCCGCGATCCTCGTCTCGACCGCCGGTCGCCAATCCGTTGGACGTGAGAACCCCGGCGTCACACGCGCCCGGCCCCCGAGGGCTCTAAAGCAATGCCCTCCCCACCCACCAAATCCGCGCCTGTGGACACTCTTCCCTCCGTGGAGGAGCGCACGACCGCCGGAAAGGCGGCGCGCGAGAAGGCATCTCGCTCGAGTCACGGGGAGTGGGAGCCCGCAGAGCGGCGTAAGGATCCGGTCGAGGTGCTCGAGGAGCAGGCCAAGAGCCGGGTCCCCGAGCTGGTCCCGATCCGCTACGGGCGGATGCTCGTCTCCCCCTTCACCTTCTATCGCGGCGCTGCCGCGATCATGGCGATGGACCTCAGCACGACCCCCGATTCTGGCTTGCGGGTCCAGGCCTGCGGCGATGCCCACCTCTCGAACTTCGGCGTCTTCGCGGCGCCCGACCGCAGCTTGTTGATGGACGTAAACGACTTCGACGAGACCCTCCCGGGGCCATGGGAGTGGGACGTCAAGCGCCTCGCTGCTAGCTTCGAGATCGCCGGGCGCGACCGCGACTTCACCCCGAAGGAGACCCGCGCCGCAGTGCTCAGCGCGGTGCGCCACTACCGCGAGGCGATGCGGGAGTTCGCAGGGATGCGAAACCTCGATGTCTGGTACGCCCGCCTCGACATCGACACCCTGCTCGCCGACATCGCCAAGGTCGCCGACAAAAAGCAGATGAAGGTGGCGCGAAAGAACGTCGCCAAGGCCCATAAGAAGAACAGCCTCAAGGCCTTCGACCGCCTCGTCCACGAGGTCGACGGCGAGCCGCGGATCATCAGCGATCCACCGCTGATCGTTCCTATCCGGGAGATGGTCTCCCCCGATCAGGAGAAGGAGCTCAACGAGCGGCTGCTGGAAATGCTCGGCGCATACCGGGAGAGCCTCAAAGGCGACCGGCGCCACCTACTCGACAGTTACCGGCTGGTCGACGTGGCCCGCAAGGTGGTCGGGGTCGGCAGCGTCGGCACCCGCGCCTGGGTGCTTTTGATGATGGGCCGCGACGGTCAGGACCCCCTCTTCCTCCAGGCCAAGGAGGCGGAGGCCTCGGTGCTCGAGCCCTACGTCGGTGCGAGCGAGTTCGGAAACCACGGCGAGCGGGTGGTTGAGGGCCAGTGGCTGATGCAGGCCGCCAGCGACATCCTCCTCGGCTGGCTGCCCGCGCTAGGGATCGACGGCAAGAAGCGGGACTTCTACGTGCGCCAGCTCTGGGACGGGAAGCGATCGGTCGAGATCGAGACCCTGCCGCCGGAGGGCCTGGAGATCTACGGGAGGGTGTGCGGCTGGGCCCTGGCGCGGGCCCACGCGCGATCGGGCGATCGGATCGCAATAGGCGCCTACCTCGGCAACGGGGAGAGCTTCGACGACGCGATTGCCGACTTCTCCAAGCGCTACGCCGACCAGAACGAGCTCGACTACGGTGCCCTCGCCGACGCGGCCAAGTCGGGGCGAATCGAGGTTGGGACGGACCTGAACTAGCGGGGGAAGCCGCCCCCCCGACGGCGTCTCCGATGAGGAATCAAGACGTCGAGCTCCCGGTAGGACGCAGTCACGATTCCGGATGTTCGGCCGGCCCTTCGCCGCGGGGTACTGAGAGCGGGGACCACCCCCGGGCGCAGAGAGCCACATTTCGATGGGTCCAACCCAGGGGAGGGGCTTGAGGCAAGGAGCCCCGGTCAAGCTCTACTGCTGCGTCGTCTTGGATGCCGTCTCCCGGCTGGTCGTCGGTTGGTCGATCGACGCCACCCAGACGACTCTGCGCTCCGCTCCGATCGCGGCGTTCAGTTCACCGCCTGGGCGTTCAGTCGCAAGGTCCGTGAGGCGGGGATCGCCCCTTCGATGGGCGCGGTCGGCACCGCCTACGAGAACGCCATGGTCGAGGCCTTCTGGAGCCGGATGCAGGGGCCTTATAGCCCCGCAGGAGAAGATCAATGCTGGCCTGACCCACAGGCAGAGTATGTTCGCTCCGCGACGAGCCTGTCGCGATGACGAATCGAAGACAGCTAGCGGGTGATCGTTTCGCAGTCGCCTGCGGGCGTCAGGTCGATCGTGTCGGCCGAGACCGTGTCGGCGTCCGCTCCACAGGTGATCGTGTCTAGGACGCCGTCCTTGGCGAAATTGGTGTCGTTGCCCGCTCCGCGAGGGCCGGTCGTGGAATAGCCGCCGTCGAAACTGTGCCTTAAACGGCGGCGCCCGCCGCCACCTCGGCCGATCTGCCCCGGTGGCGCGCGTACATCTCATTCACCCATTCGCCGCCCGGCCGGGCCGAGAGCTCCTCGCGCAGCTCCGCCACCGCGGGCACCACGGTGGACGGGACGTAGGGACGCTCGGGCGGTGCCAACAGAGGGGTGAACAGCGAGGCGCCGGTCAGGTCGGCGACCGAGAAGTCCTCGCCGACCAGGTAGCCGGAGGGCTGGAGCTCGGCCTCGAGGCGATCCATCGCGGCGACGACCTCGCCCCGTGCACGGACGGCGCTCTCGGCGCTGACGGCGTAGTCGGCGCGGACCAGGCGGGTCGCCACCGGGGCGGTCGCTCGCAGCAGCCGCTCCCGGGTCGGGCTCGGCTTGGTGAAGAGCGATGCCGAGACGGCATCGGTGTCGGGCAAGGTGTGGTGCCAGACGAAGCGGCGCAGCTCCGGCGCCAGTCCCTCGTCGAAGTACTCCTCCAGCGCCAGAGCTCGGGCCTGCTGTGCCGGATCTTCGGGATAGAGCGGCGGCTCGGGCCGGTACTGCTCCAGGGCGGCGATGATCGCGGTCGAGTCGCCGATCCGCCTCCCCTCCAGGTCGAGGACCGGGAGCCGCCGCTGGGCGCCGCGGGTCAGCACCATCGCCCGCATCCCGTGCAGGCCGGGCATCGGCACCCGGCGCTGGTGCGGGATGCCCTTGTAATCGAGCGCCCAGCGCACCTTCTCGTTGTAGTGGGAGAGCTCGATGTGCCAGAGGACGACGTCCACGCCTCCCGACGATACACCCGACCCGGCCAGCCGGGCCACCGTCTCAGAGGCCGTATTCCTCGAGCAGGTTGAGCCAGATCTCGCTGCGGGTCGGAAACGCCGGGACCGAGTGCCAGAGGCGGTCGATCGGCACCTCGCCGACGATCGCGATCGTCGCTGCGTGCACCCACTCGGAGGTTTCCGGTCCGACGAAGGTCGCCCCGACCAGGACCCCGCGGTCCACGTCGACGACGAGGCGGCTGGTTCCCTCGGTGTCCCTGCCGACGAAGCTGGCACCCGCGGTCCCGGAGGTCTCGACGTCGACCGCACGGGCGTTGACCCCGGC
>JBBRHQ010000156.1:0-7282 GCA_038222365.1 Solirubrobacterales bacterium | reverse complement strand
GGACTTCCCCCGGCGGGCGCACGCCGCGAGCGTCGCCACTGAGAATGTTCGAAGCACCTCGGCGCGGCGCGCTGAGTGCCCGGCGGGGAAAGCCCACGGCGCCGGCAGAAGCACGGCCCTCGCCGGTGGAGCGTTTTGGCTCAGGCCAGCTCGGGGGGTAGGGCCTTGGGGCCGTCCGGGTAGAGCTGTGCGAGCTGTTCCTCGGTCATCTCCAGCGTGTTTGCTGCCTCTGGCGGGGCGCCGGCCACCAGCCAAAGGACGTCCTCGTCGCCGTCGTTGAAGATCTGGCGGACCGAGTCGGCGCTGACCAGCACCGAGGAGAGCGGCGCGAGGGTGAGCAGCTCTCCGTCGACCCGGATCCGTCCCCGGCCCTCGAGCACCAGGTAGAGCTCCTCCTGGGTCGAGTGGCGGTGCTTGGTCGAGGCCTGGCCGGGGGCCAGGCGCCAGAGCCGCGCCCCGAGCCGTTCGGACTCGAGCTGGCGGGCCAGATCGGTGTTCTCGACGCCCATCTGGTTCGAGGGGCGCCAGAACGCATCAGTGGCGTGAAGGACCCGGTGTGCCAAGCGGGTCAGGCTAGCGCTGCGTCGCGCAAGTCGAGATCAGGCCGAGGTTGGCTGAGACTCGGTGCTGTGGCGCTTCGAGGAGAGAAGCGCCAGGTCGGCCGCTGCGACCAACGACTCGGCGCTCATCCCCTCGCTCAGTTCGGCCGTGCCGAAACGGATCGTCAGCGATTCACCGTCTGGGCTGATGCCGCCGGTCTCGAGGTGGAGGCTCAGCCGCTCGGCGACCTTGGCCGCGCCGGCCGCTCCCGTCCCGGGAAGCAGCAGGGCGAACTCGTCCCCGCCCCAGCGAAAGCAGCGATCGGGCTCGCGCAGGGCGCCGGCGAGGCAGCGGGCGACGGTGCGAAGGCACTCGTCACCTTCGACGTGACCCCAGCGATCGTTGATCCGCTTGAACTCCTCGATGTCGCCCATCGCCATGCTCAGCGCCACTCCGGTCCGGCTGGCGCGGGCGATCTCGTTGGCGATCGCCTCCTCGAAGGCACGGCGGTTTCCGACCCCGGTGAGGCCGTCGATCCGGGCTTCCTCACGGGCTTCGGCAGCGCCGCGCCGCATCCGGTGACGCTGGACCCTGACCCGGCTCATCAGGATGTGGGTGATCCCGGCGACCGAGCACCAGATCAGGAAGTTGGCGACCGACCCGGCGGCGTGGTCGGCGTTCCAGCCGCCGTAGACGAAGGGTGCGGCGAGCCCCAGGGCCAGCGCGGCGATGAAGCCGGCGATCTCGCGCGGAGAGTAAATCGAG
Organism: Solirubrobacterales bacterium; assembly: GCA_038222365.1. GTDB lineage: Bacteria > Actinomycetota > Thermoleophilia > Solirubrobacterales > 70-9 > JBBRHQ01. Next base: position 5,977 of record JBBRHQ010000156.1, on the reverse strand, counting down.
GCGACAAAGACGACGCTGAGCAGCAGCAGGTTGCTGTAGGGGGCGGCGGCTCCGCCGGCGAGCCACTGCATCAGCCCGATCGCGACTATGGTCGAGAAGCTCGTGACGTAGAGCCGCCTGAAGGTCCACCGCAGCCGCGGAGAGCGGTAGGTGAACCAGGCGCCGATTCCGACCGCGATCAGCGCCGCGGTGACGATCCAGCCCGCTGCGCCGATCGCCTCGTCGGGCGGGCTCAGCGGCAGCAGCAGGATCGCGATCGCCATCCCCATCGCCCAGAGGCTCGAGCCGAAACGCAGCGCGGTCGGCAGGTCTTCCGACGAGTAGGTCTCCTTCTTCGCGAGCAGGCGCGTCAGCCGTTGCATTGGACTTCGGTCTCTATAACCCACCTCCCGCTTAGTTGATTCGTCGCCCCGAGACGAACCTTTAGGGTCGCGAACGACCAACCCGAGAAATGATGAGTAGATGAGTGGAGAAGAGCGCCTTTCGGCTGATGTGGCGATCGTCGGCGCCGGCCTCGCCGGCCTGGCGGCGGCGCGGGCGGTCGTCGCGGCGGGAAAGAGGCCGGTGGTGCTCGAGGCCCGCGGCCGGGTCGGCGGCAGGACCCTGAACGAGCCGGTCGGAGGCGGCAAGGTGGTCGAGATCGGCGGCCAGTGGGTGGGGCCCGGCCAGAAGCGGGTGATGGCGCTGATCGCGGAGCTTGGACTCGAGACCTTCCCGACCTACGGCGAAGGACGGAACCTGTTCGAGCGCCGTGGGCGGATCCGCGGCTACCAGGGGACGATCCCGAGGGTCAGCCCGCTGGCGCTGGCCGAGACGGCGGCTTCGCTGCGGCGCGTCAACGCGATGGCCGCGACGATCGACCCCGAGCGCCCCTGGGAGGCGCCGAAGGCCGAGAGCTGGGACTCGCAGACCTTCGCCACCTGGATGCGCCGCAACGTCCGCACCCCGACCGCGCGCGACCTGATGCGACTGGCGATCTGGGCCGTGTGGGCGGCCGAGCCCGAGGACGTTTCGCTGCTCAGCGTGCTGTTCTACATCCGCTCGGCGGGGTCGTTCGAGGCGCTGATCGACACCGCGGGAGGGGCCCAGGACTCCCGCATCCACGGCGGCTCGCAGGCGCTCTCCCTGCGGATGGCCGAGGAGCTCGAGGACCCGGTCCTGCTCGATTCGCCGGTGCGGCGGATCGAGCACGCCAGGGGGATCGTCACTGTCAGCACCACCGGCGGGGTCGCGGTCGAGGCCTGGCGGGCGATCGTCGCCCTGCCGCCGGTGCTCGCGGGGAGGATCGTCTACGATCCGCCGATGCCGGCGGTCCGCGACGGCCTCACCCAGCGGATGGCGATGGGCAGCGTGGTCAAGTGCATGGCGATCTATCCGGAGCCCTTCTGGCGGGCCGAGGGCCTCTCGGGGCAGGCGACGAGCGCCGACGGCCCGGTCTCGGTCACCTACGACAACTCCCCGCCCGACGGCTCCCCCGGGGTGATGCTCGCCTTCCTCGAGGGGGCCGCGGCGCGGGCGGCGGCCGATCTGCCGCCGCCCGAGCGGCGCACCATCGTCCTCGGCTGCCTGGAGCGCTTCTTCGGCGCCCGGGCACCCGAGCCGGAGCGCTACCTCGACAAGGCCTGGGCGGCCGATCCGTACTCCGCGGGCTGTTACGGCGGCTTCCTGCCGACCGGCGCCTGGAGGGCGAACGGGCCTGCACTGCGGCAACCGGTCGGGCCGATCCACTGGGCGGGTGCCGAGACGGCGACCGTCTGGAGCGGCTACATGGACGGGGCGATCACCTCCGGCGAGCGCGCCGCCGCCGAGGCGCTCGAGGCAATGGGGAGCTGAGGTGGAGGACGTGCGCCTCATGGGGGTGGTCAACGTCACCCCCGACTCCTTCTCCGACGGCGGCCTCTACCTCGATCCGAAGCGGGCGATCGCCCACGGCCGCGAGCTGATCGGCCAGGGGGCGGAAATCCTCGACGTCGGCGGCGAGTCGACCCGGCCCGGGGCCGAGGACGTCGGCGCCGCCGAGGAGCTGCGCCGGACCGAACCCGTGGTGCGTGGCTTGGCGAAAGCGCTCGCCGGAGACGGTGTCTCGATCTCGATCGACACCTCGAAGCGCGAGGTCGCCGAGGCGGCGCTCGATGCGGGGGCGAGCATCGTCAACGACGTCACGGCGCTGCGCGCCGACCCCGAGATCGGCTCGCTGGTCGCCGACCGGGGCGCCCGGATCGTCCTCATGCACATGCTCGGCACCCCGCGGACGATGCAGCTCGATCCGGTCTACGAGGACGTGGTCGATGACGTTCGCGCCTTCCTCGCCGAGCGGGCGGAGGCGGCGATCGCCGCCGGGGTCCGCGAGGGGAGGATCTGGCTCGACCCCGGCATCGGCTTCGGCAAGACCCTCGAGCACAACCTGGTGTTGCTGCAGCGGCTCGGTGAGATCGTTTCCCTGGGCATGCCGGTGGTCGTCGGCGCCTCGCGGAAGAGCTTCATCGCCAAGATCGACGGCTCCGAGGCGGGGGAGAGGCTCGGCGGGACGATCGCCGCTTCGGTGATGGCGGCGGCCAACGGCGCCGCCATTCTCCGCGTCCACGACGTCACGGAGATGGCGCAGGCGCTGCGGGTCGCCGGGGCGATCCTCGGCCCGGCGCCTTCGCGCCCGCTTGCGTAGGGTCCGGGCATGGACACCCCCGAGGGAAGCGAGTCGAGGGTCGAGGTCGAGCTCCGCGGCCTCTCGATCTACACCCATCACGGCGTCACCGAGGCCGAGCGGGAGATCGGGCAGCGGCTCGAGTTCGACCTCTCCTTCGACGTGCCCGACTGCGACGCGGTGCTCACCGATCGCCTCGACGACACGGTCGACTACGCCGAGGCCTGCGACATCGTCGCCCTGGCGGCGACCGAGCGCAGCTACCGGACCCTGGAGCGCCTCTGCCAGGTGGTCGGGCAGCGGCTGATCGAGAGCTTCGGCTGCGAGTCGGTGCGGGTCCGGGCGGCGAAGCCGGAGCCGCCAATCCCCCTCTCGGTTACCGAGGTCGCGGTCGAGGTCACCCACGAGCGCGTCGAGGACGATGGCGAGGTCGACGAGGACTCCGACTAGCCGCCTCGGCTACCTCGGCCTCGGCTCCAACGTCGGCGACAGCGCCGCCCACCTGCGGGCCGCGGTCCGGCTGCTGGGCGAGCGGGGGGTCGAGGTCGAGTCGGTCTCCTCCACCTACGTCACCGAGCCGGTCGGCGAGATGCTCGACCAGCCCGATTTCCTCAACGCCGCGGTGAGGATCCGGACCGGGCTCAAGCCGCTGGCGCTGCTCGATCTCTGCAAGCAGATCGAGGCCGAGCGGGGCCGCGAGTCCGGCGGTCCCCGCCACGGTCCGCGCCCGCTCGACATCGACCTGCTGCTGCTCGGTGAGATCGAGCTGGAGCAGGAGCGGCTGCGGCTGCCACACCGCGAGGTGACGAGCCGCCGCTTCGTGCTGGCGCCGCTGCTCGAGCTCGACCCCGAGCTCGCGTTGCCCGACGGGACCCGCCTCGCCGACGCCTGGGAGGCGCTGCCGCCAGGGCAGCGCGTCGAGCGGCGCGGCCCCGCGCTCTAGGGCGACTCAGGCGGCGGCGCGCAGCGGCTCGAGCCAGGCCGCCGGGAGGACGGGCGGCATCTTGCCCGGGTAGTCGGGCACCACCCGCATCGCCAGCTTGCCGGCCGGCCGCGCCTCGATCAGCGGGCGGAGGTCGTCGAGGGTGATCGCCAGCCGCACGCTGGGGGCGACCTGGAAGTCGGCGGCGCCCAGCTCGGCGCCGTCGAGAACGCCCGCGGCGATCCACTCATCGATCCGATCCAGTAGCCCCGGGAGCGCCTCCAGGTCGCGCCGGACGTTCTCGTCGTCGGCCTCGTTGAAACGGGCCGAGAGGGCGACGATCGGAGCAGCGGTCCGCACGGCGAGGCCGATCGGGACGCCGATCCTCGCCCCCTCGGAGTAGCTGCGAAGCGGCGCCGAGTCCTTGCGAAGCGACCACCAGAGGATCTGGCGGACCGGGTGCTGGAGCTGCTCGTCGCCGAAGCGCTCGGCCTCCTCGGCGGCGATTCGCCGCTCGGGGTCGGTGGGGAGCAGGGGCGGCTCGGGCTTGATCAGGTCGAGCTGGCGGGCGATCTCGCGCGAGCCCTGGAAGCGCTGCCCGTCGATCTTCATCGCGGGGACGGTCACCCCTCCGAAGCCCAGGGCCCTCAGGGCTCCCTTCGAGATCACCGGCAGCAGGTCGGTGCGCTGATACGGGATGCCCTTGTGCTCGAGCATCAGCTGTGCCGCCATCCCGGGGTGGGAGCCGGGGATCGTGAAGAGGCGGACCTTCACGCGCCGGATTCAGGCGCTCGCCGAGCGGCGGCGCTCGCTGACCCCGTAGGAGCCGATGTCGACGACGAAGGCGAGAATGACGATGAACCACTCGAAGCCGACCACCCCGTCGGAGGAGCTCCACATCACCGCGTAGGCCAGCGTCGTCCAGGGCAGCAGGAAGAAGCCGAGGAAGGGGACGAACCAGCTCTCAAAGGCCCGGCTCAGCAGGTCGCTGAAGATCCAGAGGCCGAACAGGGCCAGCCGGGGTGAGAGCAGCGCGAAAAGGACGATCAGGCAGCCGATCGATCAACGCTAACCGATAATGGCGGCAATGCTCCTGGCGATAGACGTCGGCAACACCCAGACGCACATCGGCGCCTTCGACGGCGACCAGTTGCTCGAGCACTGGCGCTTCTCCACCGACGGCGAGGACACCGCCGATCAGCTCGCGGTGCGGCTGGCGAGCATGCTGGCCCTGCGGGGCAAGGAGCTGGATCAGGTCGAGGTCTCGATCGTCTGCTCGGTCGTGCCGCGGCTCAACCCCGAGTACACGCGGATGAGCGAGCGGTATCTGGGCGCCGCCTGCGTGATGGTAGGGCCGGGGGTGAAGACCGGGATGGCCGTCCGCCTTGACAACCCGCACGAGCTGGGCGCCGACCGGCTGGTCAACGCGGTTGCCGCCTACGAGAAGCTGGGCGGCCCCTGCGTCGTCGTCGACTTCGGCACGGCGATCACCTTCGACGCCGTCTCCGAGTCGGGCGAGTACCTCGGCGGGGTGATCAGCCCCGGGGTGCAGATCTCGATGGAGGCGCTGACCGAGCGCGCCGCCCGGCTGCCGAAGGTCGACCTGGCCGAGCCCAGCGGCGTGATCGGGCGCACCACCCAGGCCAGCCTCCAGGCGGGGATGGTCTACGGCTTCGCCGGGGCGATCGACGCGATCGACCGCCGGCTGGCCGCGGAGCTGGGGGAGCGGGCCCGGTTCCTCGCCACCGGCGGCATGGCCGCCGCGATCGTTCCCTTCTGCGAGACGGTGACCGAAGTCGACGACCTGCTGACGCTGACCGGCCTTCTACTGATCCACGAGCGCAATGAATAAACGCCCTGTCTCCTCCGCTCCCGCCGGGGCGGGAGGAATAAGAAATACAGGCCCCATCTCCTCCGCTCCCGCGAGGGCGGGTGGAACCAGAAATAGTCCCGCCCTCACTCCCGCGTCCGGGGATGGGGCTGCGGCTGGCAGCTCTGGTCAGCCGGCCCTGACGGAGCCGTTCTCGATCGGGGGAATCGAGATCGCCAACCGGGTGCTGCTGGCGCCGCTGGCGGGGATCGGGAACTGGTTCGTGCGTCTGCAGGCCCGCCGCCACGGTGCCGGGCTGGCGGTCTCGGAGATGGTCTCGAGCTTCGGGCTGCACCATCGCAACGAGCGAACCCTGCGCGAGCTGATGCGGATCCACCCCGACGAGCACCCGGTCTCGGTCCAGCTCTTCGGTCAGGACCCCGAGGTGATGCGTTCGGGGGCGGAGATCGCCGCCTCCCGCGGGGCCGACCTGATCGACATCAACATGGGCTGCCCGGTGCCCAAGGTCTGCCGCACCGGAGCCGGCGCCGCGCTGCTCTCCGATCCCGAGCTCGCCCTGGCGCTGGTCCGCGCGGCCGCCGAG
>JBBRHQ010000155.1:0-7305 GCA_038222365.1 Solirubrobacterales bacterium | reverse complement strand
AGATCGGCATCGCCTCCTCGCCGCCGATCAGCGCGATCGGGACGATCGGCACCCGCGCCCTGATCGCGGTGCGGACGAAGCCCCCGCGGCCGAAGCGGCGCAGGCGGTAGCGCTGCCAGTAGACCTTGCGGGTTCCCTTCTGTCCCTCCGGGAAGACGATCGCCAGGCCACCCTCGTCGTAGAGGAGGCGCTGCGCATTGTCGCGGTGGGCGGCGACCATCCCGATCTTGTTGGTCAGCATCCCGATCCCCGGATACCCCTTGAACCAGTGCTCGCCGAGCATGTAGACGGGCCGCGGACGCGGATGCTCGTTGCGAATCGCCTGCATCACCATCGGCGCGTCGGGCGGCAGCGCGCCGGAATGGTTGGAGACGAGCAGGGCGCCGCCCTCGGAGGGGACGTTCTCGATCCCCTCGGTCTCCACCCGGAACCAGTAGCGGTAGTAGAAGTTCAGAGCCGGCTCGAGCAGGGAGACGACCCGCTCCGAGCGCCCCCAATCGTCGAGCGAGCGCTCCTCGTCGCTGGCCGGCAGCAGGGCTCGCAGATCGGGGAGGTTGGCGCGCCTGGGCGGCGGCTCCGGCGGTGAGCCGAGCGCGTCCGCGTTCGGGTCGTAGGGCTCGTGGTAGCCGTTGGAGTCCTCGGCGCCGGCTCCCGCCTCCGGGCCGCCGCCCATACCCGGCGCCTGTTCCTCGACCTCGAGCACCCGGCCGCCGAGCAGCGGGCTGTCGGCGCCCAGCGGCTTGCCGCCGAGTCCCCGCCCGCGAGTGCTCACGCGCCCCCCGCGAAGGGGAGGTCGACGACCTCGGCGCTGCCCCCGCCGGCCACCGCGAGCGTCGTGCCGGGCTCCGCTTCGCGGCGCAGGATCGCCATGCCGATCGGGCCGAGGGCGGGGGAGACGCAGGCGCTGCCGACCTCTCCCACCTCGCGCTCGCTCAGTCGCAGGGAGGCACCGCTCGCAGCCGGGGAATCGAAGCGCAGGCCGCGCAGGTGGCGGTTCGGCTTGCCCTTGTAGTGGAGGCGGGCGACCGTTTCCTGGCCGATGTAGCAGCCCTTGGTGAAGCTCACCGCCTCCTCGACGATCCCCGCCTCCGCCGGCATCGTCGAGGCCGACATCTCGGCGCCGAAGCGGGGCACACCGGCCTCGATCCGCGCGATTTCGGCCGCCTGCTCGCCGACCTCGCCGGCCCCACGCCCGATCAGCGTCGCGACCAGGGCATCCCTCTCGGCGGCAAGACAGGCAAGGTCGAGCCCGTCGCGGGTGGTGATCGCCAGGCACCGGACTCCCGCGATCTCCGTCGTCTGGCAGCCGTGGAGGTCTCCCCGCGGGACCTCGGCGATCTCGGCGGAGCGGGGCCCGATCAGCGAGACCAGCGCATCCTCGGCGGTCCGGTCGGTGACCTCGGCGTCACGGCCGATGTTGTAGGTCTGGAGATGGCGTCGGGCCGGCTCGAGGCCCTCCTCCTCGGTGTCGAGGAGGAACTCGTCCGCCGCGACCCGCAGAACCCGCAGGTCGGCCTGCATGTGGCCCTTGCGGTCGAGCAGCGCCGCGTAGCACCCCTGACCCGGCTCGAGGCCCTCGACCTCGTTCGTCACCTGGCCCTGCAGGTACTCGGCGGCCTCGGAGCCGCGCACGGCGATCTGACCGCGCGATCGGTCGAGCAGTCCGCACTCCTCGCGGAGCTGGCGGTACTGGGCGTCGACCTCGATCGCAGCGGGTGCGCTCACCGCTCCGATTCTACGCCAGGGGGCCAGTGGCCTTGACGCGATTTAGATGTGTCAAACTTATTGTTATGGTGATGCAAAAGCAGGCGCGAAGCAGCCACGCGAGGCCCGGTCGCCGGGCGGCCAGCTCGGAGGCGATAGAGGATTACGCCAAGGCGATCTACGGCCTCAGCCGCCGCGGAGAGGGCTCGGTCGGGACGACCGAGCTGGCCGAGCGACTCGGCGTCACCCCGGCCACCGCCACCGCAATGCTGAAGCGGCTCGACGCCCGCGGACTGGTCCGCTACCAGCCCTACCGGGGAGCCGCGCTGACCGCGGCGGGGGAGAGGGTGGCGCTGGAGGTGATCCGCCACCACCGCCTGCTCGAGTCCTATCTCTCCGAGGCCCTGGGAATGTCCTGGGACCGGGTCCACGAGGAGGCTGAGGTGCTCGAGCACTACATCTCCGAGGACCTCGAGGCCTTGATCGCCGCGAAGCTCGGCGAGCCCAGCTTCGATCCTCACGGGGATCCTATTCCCGGCCCCGACCTGGCCCCGCTCGGCGAGGGCGGCAGCCGGCCCCTGAGCGAGCTCGAGCCGGGAAGCAGGGCCACCTTCGCCCGGGTCTCCGATACCGACCCGGCGATGCTCCGATTCCTTGCCGATCGCGGCATCACCCCGGGGGTCGAGATCGTCGTCACGGGGCGCCAGCCCTTCGAGGGGCCGCTTCTGGTCGAGGTGGATGGAGTCGAGCACGCCCTCGGCGCCGAGCTGGTGCGCCGGGTAAGGGTGGGGAAGGCCCGCCGATGAAACCGCCGCCCGTCGCCGAGGCGCCTTCGCCCCTCGAGGAGAGCCTCGCCCCGGAGAACACCCTCGAGGACGTCCTCCCCGGCGAGGCCGCGGTGGCCGAGGCGGCCCGCCGCTCCCTCGACGGCCACTCGCGCGGGCTCCGCCGCATCTGGCCCTTCCTGGGTCCGGCCTTCATCGCTGCGGTCGCCTACATCGACCCTGGCAACTTCGCGACCAACATCGCCGGCGGGGCCAAGTTCGGCTATCTGCTGCTCTGGGTGATCCTCGCCGCCAACCTGATCGCGATGGTGGTCCAGACGCAATCGGCGAAGCTTGGGATCGCCACCGGCAGGAACCTCGCCGAGCTCTGCCGCGAGAGCTTCTCGCGGCGCACCTCGATCGGCCTCTGGATCCAGGCAGAGCTGGTGGCGATGGCGACCGACATCGCCGAGGTGGTCGGCGCCGCCCTGGGCCTCAACCTGCTCTTCGGCATCCCGCTGTTCCCGGCCGGGCTGCTCGCCGGCGCCGGCGCTTTCGCCATCCTCGCCCTCCAGCAGATGGGCTTCCGGCGCCTGGAAGCCGGGATCACCGCCCTGGTCGGGGTTGTCGTCGCCTCCTTCGTGATCGAGCTCTTCCACGCCGATCCCGACGGCGGGCAGGTGGCCCGCCACCTGCTGGTCCCGGGCTTCGGCGGCACCGAGAGCATCCTCCTGGCCACCGGAATCATCGGGGCGACGGTGATGCCACACGTGATCTACCTGCACTCGGCGCTCACCCAGCGGCGGATAGTCGGCCGCGACTCGGCGGAGAAGCGGCGCATCCTCCGCTTCGAGAAGGTCGACGTGGTGATCGCGATGTCGCTCGCCGGTGTCGTCAACCTCTCGATGATGGTCGTCGCCGCAGCGCTCTTCCACGACAGCGGCCTCGCTGGAATCGACTCGATCGAGGGCGCCTACGACGGCCTACGCTCGCTGGTCTCCAATCAGGCCGCGGCGATCTTCGGCATCGCGCTCCTGGCCTCGGGGTTCGCCTCATCCTCGGTGGGGACGATGGCGGGGCAGGTGGTGATGCAGGGCTTCATCCGCCGGCGGATCCCGATTTTCGTCCGTCGCGCCGTCACCCTGGCTCCGGCGCTGCTGGTGCTTGCTATCGGGCTGCCCCCGACCGAAGCCCTGGTCGGCAGCCAGGTGGTGCTCTCCTTCGGCATCCCCTTCGCCCTCGTCCCCCTGCTGGTGATTGCCCGGAAGCCGGAGGTGATGGGCGACCTCGCCAACCCGCGCTGGCTGACCGCCTTCGCCGGGTTACTGGCGGCGATGATCATCGCCCTCAACCTCTTCCTACTCGAACAATTGTTCATCGGTTAGACGCTAGCCTTGCCGGGTGGCCCTGGCCGATGACTTCCAGCAGGTCCTCGACTCACTCCCGCCAGACTGGACCGACCTCGGGCTCGACCTGCGGATTGACGACGAGACGCGCTACGTCGAGGCGGCCGTCGACCTGACCCAGATCAACGCTCATCCATACTCCAAGGCGGACTGGCACTGGCGAATCATCGTCGCCAACAGCTTCGGCCACGCGGCCGCCGCTGAGACGGTGCGAGGAGTGCTCTCCAAGCTCGACCGCGAGGGGATCACCGGCGTCCTCCGCCTGCGCGAGGTGCGCGAGGGGCGCGCCGAGGTGGAACCGATGTGGGGCAGGCCGGAGAGCGTTCGCGAGGAGCTGCGCGCGCGCCGGTATCTCTGAGGCTGAGCGGCCATGGCCCGGGTGCTCGCAGTCGTCGCCGACCTGATGCTCGCCAGCCGAGTGGAGGGCAGCCTCTCCGCCGCCGGCCATGCGGTTACCGTCGTTCCCTGCCTGCCTGCGGATGCTGACGTCGAACTGCTGGTCTGTGACCTTGACGCCGTCGATGCCGGCGCGGTCGCGAGCCTCGGAATCCCGGCCCTCGGCTTCTACTCGCACGTCGACGTCGCTGCCCGCAAGCGGGCCGAGGAGGCGGGGATCGAGATGGTGGTGCCGCGCTCCCGGATGGCGAGGGAGCTGCCGACGCTGGCGGAGCGCCTGCTCGACGCTCAGGGTGGCTGAGGCGAGAAGGCCGCGGAAACGTCGAGCCGGCGCTCGAGGATCCCGTGGCGCTCGGCCCATGCCGCCCACCGCCTCAGGCTGGCGTCGACGAAGCGCCCCACCGGGCGGAAAGCGGGGAGCAGCACGCGCAGCTGGGCAAGCTGATCGGCTCGATCCAGCCCCGGGGCCTCTGAGAGCAGATCGGCCAGGCCGTGGCGGGGGTGGGCGAGCATGAAGCGGTAGCCGCGGGCCGTGGCATCGACGACTCGGCGAACCAGGTCCGGTCGGGAGTCGAGGGTCTCCCCCGAGGTGCAGAGGATCAGCTCCGGAAACCGGGGAGCGCCGTATGCCTCGACCCCGAAGACCCGGACCGGCACTCCGCGGCGGCGCAGGATGACCGCCTCGGCGTTGCGAAAGCCGGTCGCCGCGTCGACCTTCCTCGCCGCCAGCGAGGCGACCGCGTCGAATCCGATCGTCACCCGGTCGACCTCCGAGGGGTCGCCGCCGTCGCCGGCGACGACCGAGTCGAGGACCGCATCGTCGGAAGGAAGTCCGGTTACCCCGGCGCTTCGCCCCTCGAGGTCCCGGGGCCTGGTGACCGGCCCCTCCGCGGGTGCGATCACCGAGGCGAGGGGAGCGGAGACGATCGGCGCCACCCCGACCACGTCTAGTCCCCGCTCGCGGGCGATCCCGAGGTCCTCGATGTCGAGGACGGCGAAGTCGGTGCGGCCGGCCTCGAGCAGCTTCGGGGCGTCGGTCGAGTCTCCGGGCTCCTGGACCTCGAGCTCGACCCCGGCGTCCCGGTAGAAGCCGCGCGCGACCGCCGCGTAGATCCCGCTGTGGACGGCGTTGGGGGTGAAGTCCAACACCAGTCTCGCGCCCTCGGGCGCGCCCGGTTCAGCGCCGCCGCCACCGCAGGAGAGGATCGTCGCCGCGGCGAGGACGGCCGCCAGCAGCGCGACGACACGTCTCACGTCAGCCGCAGGATAGCCTTGCCGCCGATGGCGGATCCCCAACCCACCGAGGAGCTCCTCGCCTTCATCGAGATCCCCAAGGGGAGCCGCAACAAATACGAGTTCGACGAGGAGATAGGGGCGGTGATACTTGACCGCTTCCTCTCCTCCTCCATGGTCTACCCGACCGACTACGGCTACCTGGTGGGGCACCGAGGCCGCGACAGCGACCCTCTGGACGCCCTGGTCTGCGTATCGGAGCCGACCTTCCCCGGCTGCGTCATACCGGTGAAGCCGGTGGCCGTATTCAAGATGCAGGACGAGAAGGGCGAGGACGACAAGATCGTCTGCGTCCCCACACACGACCCCGGCTGGAATACGGCCCAGACCCTCGACGACATCCCGGAGCAGCTACAGCGCGAGATCACCCACTTCTTCTCCGTCTACAAGCAGCTCGAGGGCAAGACGGTGCGGGTCGAGGGCTGGAGGCCGCTGGAGGAGGCGCTGGCGGTGATAGAGGACGGGAAGCGCTTGCAGCAACAGCACGAGCCCGAAGGCGCCGGCTGAGTAATTGCTGACCGCGAGGAAGCCGCCGGCGATCACCCGCTTGATAGTTGCCTTTCTGCTGGTTCTGGTCGGCCTCAGCGTGGCCGTCGCCGCCGGTGCCCGGGCGCGGGCACCGGTGATCGCTGCGGCGGGCGACATCGCCTGCGACCCGCTGGCGAGGTTCTACCGCAGGGGGCTCGGAAACGAGTTCCACTGCCGCCAGATGCTGACCTCGAAGCTGATCCTGCGCGGCCGGTATCGCGCCGTGCTGGCCCTCGGAGACCTCCAGTACCCGAATGGGACGCTGCGGAAGTTCCGCCGCTCCTACGGGCAGAGCTGGGGCCGCTTCAAGGCGAAGACGCTGCCGGTGCCGGGCAACCACGAGTTCGAGACGCCGCACGCCAGCGGCTACTTCAGCTACTTCAACGGGCGCGGCAACGTCACCGGCCGCGCCGGACACCGCAGACGCGGCTGGTACAGCCGCGATCTCGGCCGCTGGCACCTGATCGTCCTCAACTCCAACTGCGCCAGGGTTCGCTGCGGGCCCCGCTCGCGACAGGCCGACTGGCTGCGCGGCGACCTGCGGCGCCACCCCAACCGCTGCGTTCTCGCCGCCTACCACCACCCCCGCTACTCCTCGGGCGTGCACGAGGAGGACCAGGACGTCAGCACCTTCTGGCGCATCCTCCACCGGGGCGGGGCGGACGTGGTGCTGAACGGCCATGACCACGACTACGAGCGGTTCGCGCCGCAGGGCTCGCGCCACCGGCTCGACCCGGCGCACGGCGTGGTCGAGTTCGTGGTCGGCACCGGCGGCCACTCGCTTTTCAAGCTGGGCAGCCCGGCGCCCAACACCCGCGCCAGTCAGGACCAGCGCTTCGGGTTCCTGAGGCTGCGCCTCGGGCCGGGCCGCTATCGCTGGAACTACAAGTTCGCCCCGAACGGCCGCTCATTCGACGCCGGCAGCCGTCGCTGCACCCCGATCGGGCCGATGGTGCGGAAGTATCTGCGGGCCAAGCGGAAGCGCCTCAGGAACCGCCGGAAGCACAGACACGGTGCCCGGGACGCGTCCGGGGTCCTCCAGGGATAGACTGCCGCGCGCAAACCGACGAGGAGGTTTCTCCCAAGTGCCGGAACGAGGACTCGCCGCTTACATCGCCGAACTGATCGGCACTCTCCTGCTGGTCTTCTTCATCACCAGCGTCGTCGTGCTGTTCGTCGCCACCGGCAACCAGGCTCAGTTCGGCTCCGACTTC
>JBBRHQ010000154.1:0-7318 GCA_038222365.1 Solirubrobacterales bacterium | reverse complement strand
CCTCGGTCAGCTCGGTCTCGACTAATCCCGGGGCGATCGCGTTGACGGTCACCGAGCGCTTCGCCACCTCGGAGGCGACCGTCTTGGTGAATCCGATCAGGCCAGCCTTCGACGCAGCGTAGTTGGCCTGTCCCGGGTTTGCCCGCGGTCCGACCACCGAGGCGACGTTGACCACCCGCCCGAAGCGCGCCCGGATCATCGGGCGCAGCGCCCGCCGGGTGGTGCGGAAGGCCGCCGACAGATTTGTCTCGATCACCCGCTCCCAGGCCTCGTCGTCGACCATCGGCGAGAGCCCGTCGGCTCGGGTGCCCGCGTTGTTGACCAGGACCATCACCGGGCCGTGGGCCCGCTCGAGCTCGGAGAAGAGGTTGTCCACCGCGGCGGGGTCGGTGACGTCCGCCTGGATCGCCGTCGCCGAGCCGCCGGCGGCGGAGATCTCCGAGGCGATCCCCTCGGCGCGTTCGCGATCTGCTCGGTAGTTGACCCCGACGGCCCAGCCATCGGCGGCAAGACCGCGGGCGATCGCCGCGACGATCCCGCGCGAGGCGCCGGTGATCAGGGCGCTCCCCGCCTGGCGCGGCTCAGCCGCCATCAGGGCTCTCCCCAAGTGAGTAGCCCGGCGCCCCAGGAGAAGCCGCCCCCGAAGGCGCTGAAAAGGACGGTGTCGCCCTCGCGCAGGCGCCCGTCCGCATCGGCCTCGGCGAGGGCGATCGGCACGGTGGCGGCCGAGGTGTTGCCGTAGCGGTCGATCGTCTGCACCACCCGATCGGGGTCGAGGTTGAGCTTCTCCCCGACGGCGGCGAGGATCCGCAGGTTGGCCTGGTGATAGGCGAAGAGGTCCACGTCGTCGACCCCGATCCCCCCGAGCTCCAGGACCTGGCGCGTGCACTCACAGAGTCGCCTGACCGCCTCGCGGAAAGTGTCGTGACCCTTCATCAGGATCGTCTGCTCGGCGTGGGTCGCCTTCACGAAGCCGTCGTCGTCGGCGTCGGCGCCGAGGACGATCGGCCCGATCGAGGCACCTCCTCGGGAGGGAACGAGCAGCGCCGCGCCGGCGCCATCGGCGAAGATCGCGGCGGTGCCTCGGTCCGAAGCCTCGGTGAAGCGGCTCAGCACCTCCGAGCCGATCACCAACACCCGCTCGGCGCGCCCGGCCTCGATCTGACCGGCGCCGAGGGCCATCGCCGACATGAAGCCGTTGCAAGCGGCGCCGATGTCCATTCCGCCCGCCCTGATCGCACCGAGGCGCCCGGCCACGATCGGCCCTGCGTTCGGCGTCAGGTCGTCGGCGGCGCTGGTCCCGACCAGGACGAGATCGAGAGAAGCGGCTTCGACGCCGGCCCCCTCCAGCACCCGGCGTCCGGCATCCACGGCGAGCGAGGCGACCGTCTCACCCTCGGCTGCGATGTGCCGTTCGCGCACGCCGGTTCGGGTGAGGATCCAGTCCTCGGTGACACCGATCCGCTCCGCAACCTCGGAGCTCGGGACGACCTTCCGCGGCAGAGCCTTGGAGACCGCGGCGACCGCGGCGCTGCGAACCAGGCGGCCGGCGGCCGGAGGGGCCATCCGCGGAGCCGAGGTGGCGCTAGGCATTGGCCATCTCCCCCGCGACCGGCGCACTCGCCTCGATCCCCCCGATGGTGCGGCGGGCGAGGCGGCTGAGGACCTTGCCCGGGCCTGTCTCGACGAAGCGCGTCGCCCCCATCTCGTGCAGCGCCGTCATCACCTCGAGCCAACGGACCGGGTCGGTGAGGGAGTGGGCCAGCTCGTCTCGCGGCTCGGCGAAGGGCCTCGCCGTGACGCAGGAGAAGACCGGCACGGCAGGCTTTGAGAACTCGATCCCCCCGAGAACGGTGCGCAGCTCGGCCGCCGCGGGGGCCATCTCGGGCGAATGGAAGGCACCGCTCACGGCCAGGGGCATCACTCGCAGGCCGCGCTCGCGAAGATCCTCCTCGGCCGCCCGGAGCGCCGCGGTGCACCCTGAGAGGACAACCTGGGTCGGCGAGTTGTCGTTGGCGAGGATCAGACCGTGGGTCTCGGCGACCTCCTCGACCGCCTCGCGGGGCTCCCCGAGGACCGCGACCATGCCGCCGTCACCGGCGGCTTCGGCGGCCTCCTCCATCAGCCTGCCGCGCTCGGCGATCAGGCGAACCCCGTCTTCCGTGGAAAGGCTCTTGGCAGCGACCAGAGCGGCGATCTCCCCGAGCGAGTGCCCGCCCATCGCCAGCGGGTCGACATCGTCGGAGATCGCCCTCCAGCCGGCCATCGCCGCGCAGAAGATCGCCGGCTGCGCGTAGCGGGTCCCCTCCTCGATTCGCTCGAATGGGTCGGCGCCGACCGCCTCGGCGGCAAGGGTGAGCAGGTCGGGCCAGAAGGCCTCGACCGTGCACCGCATATCGGCGGTCTGGCTTCCCTGACCGGGGAAGAGGACCGCGTCCGTCGACTGGGAATCGCGCATCGCTGGCGAACATAGCCCCGCCGCAGGCCGTCAAGTACGCATCCTAGGCACCAGACCCCCCGATTGGGGGGGTCAGTCTGAGCGGCCTGGGGGTGCCGCCGGCGCCTTCGGGGTCAGGTTGAGGCGCTCCGCCCTCCGAACCGCCTCGACCCGGTTGCGCACCCCGAGCTTGCGGTAGAGCGCGCTGGTGTGGTCCTTGACGGTGTGCGGGGAGAGGAAGAGGCGCTCGGCGATCTCCTTGTTGGTGGCACCGCCGGCCATCAGCGAGAGCACATCGCGCTCGCGGGCCGAGAGCTCTGTCGCCGGATCCTCCGAGCGGCTGGCGAAGACGGTCATTCCCTTGCCGACCATCCGCACCGCACGGGCGACGTCCGGAGCGCTCCAGTCCTTCAGCACGAATCCGGAGGCACCGGCGGCCCGGGCCGCCTCGGGCGAGATCGACCCGGCGCCGGAGATCAGCAGCACTCTGGTGCGCGGCGAGCTGCGCCGCAGCGCCTCGCAGAGCTCGGCGCCCGACTGCTCTCCGAGGAAGAGGTCGATCAGGGCGACGTGGGGCTCGAGCTTGGGGACGATCTCCAGCGCCCGCTCGGCGCTCGGCGCCGCGACGCAGCGCTCGACCCAGCTTTGCTCGGAGAGCAGCACCCGGAAGCCCCACTGCACGACCTCGTGGTCGTCGACGATCAGCACCCTGAGGCGCTCCTCCTCAGCCACCGGCCCCGTCCATCGCGCGCGGCACGACCAACCTCACCCGCCACTCGCCCTCCGAGGGAGCGCCGAACTCGACCATCCCGCCGCACTGCAGCGCCTCGAGCGCCGCCAGCCGCAGGCCCATGCCGGCGCCGAGCATGCGCTCGGAGCCCTCGACCCCGTCGTTTCGGACCTCGAGGTGGAAGGTCGCCTCCTCGGTGCCCACCCCGACCCATACCCGGCTCGGCTCGGCGTGCTTGGCGCAGTTACGAAGGGCTTCGGCGAGGACCGACTGCGCCAGGGGCTCCAGACCCGCCGGCACCTCGGCCCCCTCCTCCCACTCGACCTCGATCGGCAGCCGCTGGTAGTAACGGCCGAGCCGCTCCAGCTCCTCGCCCAGGGTGGCGCCGGTGTCCAGCGGCGGCGGCGCCAGCGGCCGCGAGACCGCGTCGCGCAGGTCGGCCAGGGCGTGCTGGATCTCATCCGCGCAGCGGTCGAGCTCGGTGCGGCTCAGCTCGCGTCCCGAGCCGAGCGCGAGGGAGACGCCGAACAGCCTCTGAACGACCCGCTCGTGCAGGTCGCGGGCTAGGTCGAGTCGGGTCGAGAGGATCCTCGCCCGCACCTGCTGGGTGACCCCGGTTCGGGCGCTGGCGGCCAGCGCCGCGGCCTTGCCGATCGCCATCATCGTCTGGCGCTCGAAGGTGCTCATCGTGAACTCGCGCCCGCCGCGGTCGGCGAAGATCACCCCGAGCCAGTGCCCCGCCGCCGAGACCGGCGTGCAGCTCATCGTCGAGAAGGTCCCGAACCCGACGTAGCGCTCCGGCACCTCGCCCTCCAGCCCCGCAATCTCGACCACCCGATCCTCGGAGAGCGCCCGCTGGGCGATCGGGGTCTCGTCCAGGGTGCCGTGGATCTGCGACATGATCCCGGGCTCGACCCCGTGGCTTCCGACCGGGACGACGAGCTTGCGGGCATCGTCGTAGAGCAGCAGGCCGGCGCGGTCCATCGAGGCCAACCGACAGACGGCCTCGCAGAGGCGATCGTAGAACTGGCTGCCTCCGAGCTCCCACTCGTCGTCGAACTCGGGTACCAAACCGGCGATCACGTCGAGGGCCTCGGTCTCGGGCGCGGCAAAGGGCTCGTGCGATTCCACGACGCATATCAAACCGCGCCGGGTCTCCTCGCGCAGCGAGGCTCGCGGGTTTAGGATCAGTTGGACCGATGCTCGGGAGAGGAAACCACGCCTGGCGACCGCGGTTGCTGTCCGCGGTTCTCTCGCTCGCCTGCCTGCTCTGCCTCGGCTGGGCCGCCGGCGCAGCCGCCTCGCCGGGCGGCCACCGGGCCGAGATCACCCGCACCGCCTACGGCATACCCCACATCCGCGCCACCACCTGGGCGGGCCTCGGCTACGGGACCGGCTACGCCTACGCGCAGGACAACCTCTGCACGATCGCCGACACCTTTGTCACCGTGCGGGCGCAGCGCTCACGATTCTTCGGCCCCGGCAAGTTCACGATCGCCTCGGCGAAGCCCTCCGACAAGAATCTCGACTCGGACTTCTTTTGGAAGTCGATGATCGACCGGCATGTGGTCGAGAAGCTGCTCGCGCGGAAGCCGCCGCTCGGCCCGAAGCCACCGGTGAAGGCGGCGATCCGCGGCTGGGCGGCGGGCTATGACGCCTACCTGAACAAGGTCGGCGTCGCGAACATCCCCGATCCCCGCTGCCGCGGCAAGGCCTGGGTGAAGCCGATCCAGCCGATCGACGTCTGGCGCCGCGTCTACCAGCTCTCGCTGATCGCCAGCAGCGGCAACTTCATCGGCGGCCTGGTCGCCGCCGAGCCGCCGGCGGCGGCGACTCCCCGTCCGGCAGCCCCAACCCAGGCGAACGCCTCGCGGGCAGCGCGATGGTGGCAGCGGGCGGTGCGTCGAGAGCAGCCGATCGGCTCCAATGCGATCGGGCTCGGCTCCGAGGCGACCCGCAGCGGCGACGGGATGCTGCTGGCCAACCCCCACTTCCCCTGGATCGGCCCGGAGCGCTTCTACCAGTTCCAGCTCACCCTGTTGGGGAAGGTCGATGTCCAGGGGTCGAGCCTCGGCGGCCTCCCGGTGGTCAACATCGGCTTCAACCGCCACGTCGCCTGGTCTCACACCGTCTCCACGGCGTGGCGCTTCACCCCGTTCCAGCTGCAGCTGGTGCCGGGCAAGCCGACCTCCTACGTGCTGGACGGCAAGACCCGGAAGATGACCTCGCGCACCGTCAGGGTGAAGACGAAGACCGCGAACGGCCTGCAGACCCGCAGGCACACCTTCTGGTACTCGCGCCTCGGCCCGATCCTCGACCTCCCGCAGGCCTTCTACACGTGGAACGCCGACAATGCCTACGCGCTGGGCGACGCCAATGCCGACAACCTGCGGATCGCCAACGTCTGGTTCGACATCGACCGGGCCCGCAGCGTCGGGGACCTGGTCAGGGCGCAATCGCGGGATCAAGGGGTCCCCTGGGTCAACACGATCGCCGCCGACGATCGTGGCCGCGCCCTCTATCAGGACAACAGCGTCGTCCCCCACGTGACCAAGGCGAAGATCGACACCTGCATTCCGGCGGGCCTGCCGAAGCTCGTCTACCAGCTGGCCGGCCTGATCACCCTGGACGGGACGAAGTCGAGCTGCGGCTGGGGCACCGATGCCGATGCGGTGCGCCCCGGGATCTTCGGTCCCCACCACCTGCCGATCCTGCGGCGACGCGACTTCGTCCAGAACTCCAACGACTCCTACTGGTACACCAACCCCGAGCACCCGCTGACCGGGTTCTCGCCGGTCATCGGCACCGAGGGCACCGAACTGGGGCTGCGCACCCGCTACGGCATCCGGCTGATCCGGCAGCGGCTGGCCGGCTCCGACGGGCTCCCCGGCAAGCGCTTCACCCTCGGTGCGCTGCGAAGGCTGTGGCAGCGCGACGACAGCGAGGCGGGGATCCTCCTCAAGGACCAGCTCGCCGACCTCTGCGAAGCCCACCAGATGGTCACCCTGCCCGACACCAGCGTCGTCGACGTCTCGGCCGCCTGCCCGGTGATCCGCAACTGGAACGCCAATGCCCGCCTCGACAGCAAGGGCGCCTGGCTGTTCGCGGTCTGGTGGGGCAACTCGGGGAACAAGTTCTCCGATCCGTTCGACCCAGCGCATCCGCTGAGCACCCCTAATCAACTCGACCCCAACGCCGACAACATCCAGGCGCTGGGGCTGGCGGTGAAGAGCCTCGAGGACGCGGGGCTGCCGCTCGACGCGACTATGCGCCAGGCGCAGTACTTCGCGGACAAGGGCAGGCGGATTCCGATCCCGGGTTGCGACAGCGGCTGCTACGTCGACATCTACGGCTCCTCGAACCCTGCCGTCGACAGCGACGCACAAGGTGTCCCGGTGCGATACGGCCAGGTGATCTACGGGTCGAGCACCGTGATGCAGATCGAGCTCACACCGCAGGGGCCGAGGGGGAAGACGATCCTCACCTACTCCGAGTCGGAGAACCCGCGCTCCCCCCACCACGCCGACCAGACCCGTCTCTATTCGAAGCGGAAGTGGATTCCCCTGACCTTCACCGCGAAGCAGATCCGCCGGGCAGCTGTGAGGCGCTACGTGGTCGGCGGCCACTAGCGGCAACCCTCGCGTGACCGCCCCCGAGCGCATCGTCGATCTCTCCGCCCCGATCGAAGCCAGCCCGAAGGAGACGCCGGAGTTCCTCGCCACCCGGATCGAGTACCTCGGCCACGCCGGCGGGGCTGCCGAGATCGAGACCCTGTTCGGCGTCGCGCCGAAGCTGCTGCGCGACGGGGAGGTCTGGTCCCGCGAGACGATCACGATCGGCACCCACAACTCGACCCACGTCGATGCCCCCTTCCACTACAACTCGCGGATTCAGGGGCGCCCGGCGCAGACGATCGAGCAGCTGCCGCTGAAGCTGTTCTTCGGGCCGGGGGTGGTGGTCGACGCAACCGCCAAGGAGGACGGCGACGCGGTGAGCGCGGAGGAGATGGAGGCCGGGCTCGTGGCCGCCGGCCACGAGCTTCGCGAAGGCGACATCCTCCTGGTGCGGAGCGGCCGCGACGCCTTCTACGGTGAAGACGACTACGTCGCCCGCGGCCCCGGGGTCAGCGCCGGGGCGACCCGCTGGCTGTT
>JBBRHQ010000153.1:0-7322 GCA_038222365.1 Solirubrobacterales bacterium | reverse complement strand
GGCCTCTCGACCCGTGACCCGAGGGAGGCGGGCCGCGCCGACTCGGGGCCGGCCGCGGCGAGGACGACCAGCGCCGCCAGCAACGCCGCCAAGGCGACCGCAACCCGCAGTCGGCCGAATATCGGCGCTCCGCTCAAGCCGAGGAGGCCTCCGCCGCCCGCTCCTCCTGTACGGCCCTGATGTCATCGAGCTGCTCGTCCACCCAATCGCCCGGGTTGCGCGAGTGGATGATCTCCTTCAACCGCTCGGCCCGCAGCCGCTTCTCCTCGGGGTCCATGGTCAGGGCCCGGTAGATCGTGTCCGCCTGCTCCTGGACGTCGAACGGGTTGACGGAGAGGGCGCAGTCGGCCAGCTCCTCGTGCGAGCCGGTGTTCTCGGAGAGCATCAGCACCCCGTGACGGGAGTTCACGGTCGGCGCCTCCTTGGCGACCAGGTTCATCCCGTCGAAGATCGAGTTGACCATCAGCAGGTCGAATTGCTTGTAGCGGGCGACCGCCTCGGGGAAGTTCTCGTAGATCTTCAGGTCGATCGGCATCCAGTCGGTGGTCCCGTGGCGGTGGTTGACCACGGCGACCAGCGCCTCTATCCGCTCCAGGTACTCGGCGTATTCGGGCACGTCCTGGCGCGAGGGCTGGAGGTGTGCGATGAAGGTGACCTCCTCGCGGAACTCGGGGTGCTGCTGGAGGAAGGTGTCGAAGGCGGTGAAGCCGCGCAGGACGTTCTTGGAAAGGTCGGCTCTATCGACGCGGATGATCAGGTACTTCCGTCGCCGTTCGATCACCTCACGCTCGGCCTCGATCACCTCCTCCGAGGCGGCGGCCCGCTCCAGCCGTTGGGCGTCGATCGAGAGGGGATAGGCGCGGACCAGGGTCTGGCCACCGGGGTGAGTCACCTTGCGGCCCCGGAAGTCGACGTCCACCTCCATCAGCTCGTCGCAGCAGCGCAGGAAGTTGCGGCAGTAGGCGCCGGTATGGAAGCCGATGATGTCGTTGGCGAGCATTCCGCGGTACACCGCCTCGCGGATCCTCCCGGGGAGGATCCGCCAGCTGTCCGGCTGGGACCACGGGATGTGGACGAAGAAGTGCAGGAAGGCGTCGGGCCGCTCCTCGCGGATCAGCCCGGGGGCGGTGTAGATGTGGTAGTCGTGGAGCATCACCAGCGGCCGCTCGGTTCCCTCGATCTGCCGCAGCACCCCGCCGGCGATGTCGCGGTTGACGGTCTGGTAGCCGTAGTCCCAGGCGTCCAGCTCCTCCTGGCGGATGTCGGGGGCGTTGGAGAGGTCCCAGAGGTAGTGCTGGACGAACCAGAGGATCGGGTTGGCGATCACGTTGTAGAAGCGGTCATAGGCGGCCGCGTCGCTCTCGATCAGGCAGATCCGGTAGGAGATCCCGTCAATCGATACCTCGACCGGGCCGGAGTCGCTCTCCTCGGAGACGGCGACGTCCTCGTCGGTCATCGCCGAGGCGATCCACAGCGCGTCGCGATGCGAGACCAGACCCGTGAGCGCGGTGACCAGCCCACCGCCCCCACGGCGCACCGTCCGCTCCCCCTGCTCGTCGACTTCGAACTGTGCCGGGCCGCGGTTGGAGACGATGATCAGCGGCTGGTCACGATCGGGGCTCATCCCGCTCAGAGCCTACCCGGCGCGCGATGGGCGACAGTCCGAACGGCCGAAATAGAGTAACCCGACATGGACAAGGTCCTCTTCTTCTCGATCACCGCGGCGTTCAACCCGACTTTGCTGGCTGCGACCACCGTGATGCTGCTGCTGCCGAGCCCGAGGCGTCTGCTGCTCGGCTACCTCGGCGGGGCGTTCTTGACCAGCGTCACCCTGGGGCTGTTGATCGTCTTCTCGCTGGACGGGTCCTCCAGCGTCAGCACCACCAAGGACACCCTCTCCCCCGGTGCCGATTTCACCCTCGGGGGCATCCTTCTGCTGCTGGCCGCGGTCCTTGCCACCCGCAGGGACGAGGGTTTTCGCGAGCGGCGCCGGCAAAAGAAGGAGGCGAAGCCGAAGAAGGAACCCCGGTGGCGGAAGTTCCTCAGCAAGGGCAGGGCCCGGGACACCTTCGTCGTCGGTGCCCTGCTGACGCTACCGGGCGGCTCCTACATCGCCGGCCTCGACCAGGTGGCCAAGCAGGACCTGAGCACGGTTGAGACCGTGCTGACCGTGATCGGCTTCAACCTGATCATGCTCGCGCTGCTGGAGCTACCGCTGATCGGCTTCACCTTCGCGCCCGACTGGACACCTCGGGCCGTGGACAGGTTCAGGGCGTGGGTATCGCGCCACGCCCGGGGGTTCGCTCTCTATGGAAGCGCCGGGATCGGCGTCGCCTTGGTGATCCGCGGGTTCGTCCAGGTGCTGACCTAGGCGAGGGCGCCGGGCTCAGATCGTCAGTGAGTTGAACAGCCGCAGCCAGTCGCGCAGCAGGCGCGGGCTGAGGAAGTGCTCGCGCGAATGCTCCTTGCCCCCCCGGCCGAGGCGCTTGCCGAGCTCGGGGTCGGCGAGGATCTCCGTGGCGCGGTGGGCGCACTCTTGGCTGGAGTCGACCAGGAAGCCGGTCTCGCCGTTTTTGATCTGAAGCGGGATCCCGCCGACATTGCCGGCGATCGTCGGGCGCCCCTTCCACAGCGCCTCGGTCACGGTCAGCCCGAACCCCTCGCGGATCGACTTCTGCAGGACGACGTCGGATTGCGACTGGAAGGCGTTGACCTCGATCGCGCCGACGTTGTTGAGGTTGTTGAGAATCTTGATGTCGGGATCCGAGTCGGCGTACTCGAAGGTCTTCTGGAAGAACTCCCACCCCTCGGGGTCGTCTGTGGCCATCGAGCCGACCAGGGCGAGCTGGACCTCGGGGATCTCCGCCGTCACCTCGCGGTAGGCGTCGATCACGCCCATCGGGTCCTTCCAGGGATCGAAACGGGAAACCTGGGTGATCAGCGGCCGGTCGATGTCGATTCCGAACTGGCCGCAGACGAAGGACGCGTCCTCGGGGGAGAAGGCCATGTTCTTCGGCGAGAGGGGGTCGATCGCCGGAGGGATGATCTTGATCCCGGGGTTGCCGTCGATCCCCGCCGGCACGTACTGCTCCATGTGCCAGACCGATGCGTCGTATTCCGAGATCAGCGGCCTCAGCCGCTCGATCGGCTCGGGGTTGGGCTCGGAGAGATCGATGTGACAGCGCCAGATCCACTTTCCGCCCGCCTCCGCGGCGCCGCGGCGCAAGCCGATCGGCTGCGGGTCGTGGACGACGATCGCGTCCCACTCCCCCTGCAGCCCCTCGGCGTTCATCGCGTTGAACTCGTCGAACAGCTCCCACTGCTCGGCGGTCAGCGTGGCGGGGTCGCCTTGGAGGGAGTTGTGCAGGAGCTTGGTCGCGTTGAAGAACTCCTCCTTGCCGAAGATCACCTGCCAGTGGGCGTCGAGTCCGACGTCGCGCATCAGCGGCACGATCGTGTAGAGGATCTCCGAAACGCCCCCGCCGAAGGCGGTGGCGCTGACGTGGAGGACGCGCTTGCCCTTCAGCGGCGCCGAAAGCTCGTTGATCTGTTCGACCAGCCCCCGCCCAACGATGTGGGTGTAGTCCGCCAGCGACTTCTGCCCGAGGGCCACTTCCTGGAGCAAGGTCGGCGCCGCGTCCTAGCCGCTGGAGACGCTGGTCGGGCGGGTGCCCAGGGTGACCTCGACGTCCTTGGTCTGCCCGTCGCGGAGGATCCGCAGGGTGACCTTCTGCCCGGGGGAGTGGGATGCGATCAGGCGGGCGAGGTCGTCCGGCCTGACCACCTTGCGGCCGTCGACCGAGAGGATCACGTCGCCGCCGGTCCTGTAGAGGGCGCCCTGGAAGCGGATCCGGTCGCTGCCGCCCTTCAGGCCGGCGTCGGCGGCGGGGCCGTCCGGGACGACCTCGGCGATCACTCCGCCGGAGTCCGTGTCGAGGCCCAGCCGCTCGGCGAGTTGGGGGTAGAGCGCCTGGCTGGAGACCCCGATGTAGGCGTACTCGGCCTTGCCCCCGGAGCGCAGCTGCGCGAGGGAGCGCTTGACCGCCGAGATCGGGACCGCGAAGCCGACCCCGTCGTTGGCCCCCGAGCGCGTCTCGATCTGCTGGTTGATCCCCACCACCCGCCCGCCGGCGTCGAGCAGCGGTCCTCCGGAGTTGCCCGGGTTGATCGAGGCGTCCGTCTGGATCGCTCCTTCGATCTGAAAGTCGGTGAGAGACTTGACCGAGCGATCGGTGGCGGAGACGACGCCGACCGAGAGGGATTGCTGCTCGCCGAAGGGGCTGCCGATCGCCGCCACCGGTTGGCCGACGACCAGGGCGTGGTCGTCGCCCAGCTCCAGCGGCCGGATCTTCAGACCGTCGGGGTCGACCTTGAGCAGGGCGACGTCGGCGAAGGGATCGAAGCCGACCACCTCAGCCGTGACCACGTTGCGGTCCGGGAACTCGACGTAGACCTGATCGGCCTTGGCCCGGTTGCCGCCGCTGCCCTCGGTGACGACGTGTGCGTTGGTGACGATCTCACCGTCGGAGTCCAGGACGAAACCCGATCCCTCCGCCGCGCTCGCGCCCCCCGAGAGCACGCCCGAGCCACCGCCGAAAATCGACCGGATGGTGACCACGCCGGGCGAGTCCTCCATGAACACACGGGCGGCGTTGAAGCCGGAGTCGGCGGCCGCGACGACGGCCGGCTTGGTCGTCGTCCCCGCCCCGCCGGAGTCTGCGGTGACCGTGGTCGTCTCCCCGTTCGAGCCGCCGCAGCCGGCGAGCAGCGCCCCGCTCGCCAGCAGGACTGCGAGGCCGGCGGCCAGCGGCGGCGTCCGGCGCGGGCCCCGGCCGGGTGCCGGGGATCGGTTGGCGCCGATCACGCGCTGGCCTCGATCGGGGCGAGCAGATCGGCCACCGGCGCCCGCGAGCGTGGGAGATCGAGCGTGAACGCGTTGAAGCCCTTGCTCGAGGTCACCGCGATACGGCCTCCCATCCGCTGGGCCAGTTCGCGTCCGATCGCCAGGCCGAGCCCGGACCCGCTGACCGAGTCGCCGGTGAAGAAGCGCTCGAACATCCGCTGCTGGACCCGTTTCGGGATCCCCGGCCCCTCGTCGGAGACGGTCAGGGCAGCGCGGTCGTTCTCGTTGTAGGTCGTCACGGTCACCTTGGTGCCCTCGGGAGTGTGGGTGAGAGCGTTGTCGAGCAGGATACGGATGATCTGGCGTGTCCTGTCGGGGTCGGCGAGCGCCACCGCCCGCGCCTCGGGTGTCCTCACCTGGAGGCGCGAGCCGCGCCGGTCGGCGGCGGGCCCGAACTCCCTCGCCACCTCGCGGGCGATCAGGCCGAGGTCGACGGGCCCGGCGGAGACCTCGAGCTCGCCGGCGTCGAGCCGCGAGAGGTCGAGCAGGTCGGTGGTCAGCTTGGTGAGCCGCTCGACTTGCTCGCGCATGGTGCGGACGAACTCCGCCCTGACGACGGGATCGGGGTCCTCATCCTCGAGCAGCTCGACGAAGCCGCCGAGCGAGAAGATCGGGGTGCGCAGCTCGTGCGAAGCGTTGGCGATGAACTGCTTGCGGGCGCTGTCGAGGTCGGCGAGCCGGCGCTGCATCTCGTTGAAGGTCCGTGCGAGCTGCCCCAGCTCATCGCCGGAATCGACCGGGATCGGGGTCGCGAAGTCACCGTCGGCGACCTTCTGGGCGGCGTCCTCGAGCCGGCTCAAGCGGCGCGAGAGGGCCCGGGCGGCGTAGTAGCCGGCGATCAGCGCGAGGACCAGGGCGATCCCTCCGGCGATCAGGATCTGACGTTTGATCAGGGCGACGTTGGCCTCGACCGCCTCCAGGGACTCCGAGAAGACCGCGATCCAGACCGGTCTGCCCCGTGGGATCGGCACCGCCACCTCGGCAGAGCGCACCCCGGCGAGCGATTCGACCCCCGCCGCCTCGCTGGCGTCCTGGCCGGCCTCGGTGGCCGTGTCGAAGCCGCTTATCAGCGGCCCGCGCTCCAGTTCGGAGTCGGCGACCACGAAGGCCGGGGTACGCTGACCGGGTCGCACCCCGAGGATCGTCACCCGCGAATCGGTGACCTCCGAGACCCCGCGCAGCAGCGAGTCGAGCCGCGCCTGGGAGAGGCCTCGGTCCATCGCCGCCCCGAGGCGTCTCGCCTGCCCCGAGCTCTCCTGCTCGAGCCGGGAGAGCCTCTGCGCGGTGAGGCTGGAGCGAAGCTGGGGAACGACGTAGAGGTAGACGAAGCCGACCGCGGCCGCGGTGATCGCCAGGAACAGCAGGACGAGGCGGGTGCGGAGGCTCACCTCGGCTCTTCGCGGAAGCGGTAGCCGACGCCCCTGACCGTGAACAGGTACTCCGGCTCCTTGGGCTCGGACTCGAGCTTTTCGCGCAGATGGCGGATGTGCACGTCCACGGTCCGCGGGTCGCGGAACTCGGAGTCCCCCCAGACGTGCTCGAGCAGCTTCTCGCGGCCGAGGACCCTTCCCGGGGAGCGCGCCAGCGCCGCCAGGATTTCGAACTCGACGTAGGTGAGGCGCGCCTCCTCCCCGCGCACGCTGACGGCGCGGCGGCCGAAGTCGATCTCGAGATCGCCGCTGGAGATCGGCTCTTCGTCGGGCTCGGCGCCGGGCATCCTGGAACGGCGCAGCGCCGCCTTGACCCGGCTGCGGAACTCCCGCATCGAGAACGGCTTGGTGATGTAGTCGTCCGCCCCCATCTCGAGCCCCGCGACCTTGTCCATCTCATCCCCCCTGGCGGTCAACATGATGATCGGGACCTGGCTGCGGGCGCGCATCCGGCGGCAGACCTCGACCCCGTCGACCCTCGGCAGCATCAGGTCGAGGATGACGAGATCGAAACCTCCCTCGGCGAAGCGCAGCAGCGCATCCTGCCCATCGAGCGCCGACACGACCTCGTAGCCGTCCTTTCTCAGCGGATAGCTGAGCAGGGTCTGGACCGACTGCTCATCGTCGACGAGCAGGATTCGGGCGGAGCCCTCGAGCATGGATGAAGGGTAGAGCGCACCGCTTTCTGCTTCCCTGCATTCTGATGCTCAGCTGGCCCCTCTACAGACTCGCGCTGCTCCCCGCGCTGGCGGCCGCCGTGGTGCTGCTCTTCTCGGTCGTCTCGAGGCCGGATGCCCTGCGCACCGAGGTCGTCGCCGACAGCTTCGACGGGGCGAGGGCGATGGCCCTGGGACGGGAATTGCAGCGGCTGGCGCCGCAGCGCGACGCGGGCAGCGCCGACGATGCGGCGGCCGCCGAGTTCGTCGTCGGCCACTTCCGCGAGGTCGAGGGCGGGCAGGTCAGCGAGCAGCGTTTCGGCGATTCGCTGC
>JBBRHQ010000152.1:0-7380 GCA_038222365.1 Solirubrobacterales bacterium | reverse complement strand
ACTCGCTGCAGCGGCTGGACTCGCTGCCGGCGGGGGTTGACATCGAAATTCGCCTATAGGCAATGCGAAGCGAGCGTCCATATCTGATTCCGCGCGAGCGGAGCATTGCCGGAAAAGGCGTCTGATGGCGGCGATCATCGGCAAGAAGCTCGGCATGACCCAGGTCTTCGAAGAGGACGGCAGCGTCGTCCCGGTCACGGTGATCGAGGCGGGGCCCTGCCTGATCACCGCGATCCGGCGGGCGGACCGCGACGGATACGACGCGGTCCAGCTCGCCTTCGGCGAGGTCAAGGAGGGGAAGCTGACCAAGGCCGAGATGGGCCACCTGGCGAAGGCCGGGGCGGGGCCGAGGCGCCACCTGGTCGAGTTCCGCGATGCTGCGCTCGCCGCCCCGGAGGGCGACGGGGATGAGGAGGCCGAGGACGCCGGCCCGAAGCTCGGCCAGGAGGTGACGGTCTCCTCCTTCGAGACGGGGCAGAGGGTGAAAGTATCCGGCGTCTCGATCGGCAAGGGCTTCCAGGGTGGGATCAAGCGCCACAACTTCAGCCGCGGCCCGGTCAGCCACGGCTCTCACAACGTCCGCGCTCCCGGCTCGATCGGGGCCAGTGCCTGGCCCGCCCGGGTGTTCAAGGGGATGAAGATGCCGGGTCAGATGGGCGGCAAGCGGGTCACCCAGCGCGGCCTCGAGGTTCACAGGATCGACTCCGAGCGAAACCTGCTGCTGATCAGGGGCTCGGTCCCCGGCTCCCGCAACGCGATCGTCGAGGTTCGCGCCGATGGCTAGCAAGGCCGCCGTGCTCGGCAAGACGACCAAGGCCGACCTGCCCGAGGGGATCTTTGCGGAGCCCTTCCACCAGTCGCTGGTCGACGAGGCCGCCCGCGCCGATCTCGCCTCTCGCCGGCGCGGCACCGCTTCGACCCTGACCCGCGCCCAGGTCTCCATGACCACGGCAAAGGCCTGGCGCCAGAAGGGGACCGGGCGGGCCCGGGTCGGGGCGCTCAGCGTCCCCCACCGCACCGGGGGCGGTGTCGCCTTCGGCCCCAAGCCCCGCCACTACACGGTCAAGGTCAATCGCAAGGCACGCCGCCGGGCTCTGCGCTCGGCGCTCTCGGTCCACGCCGAGCGCGGAAGCGTCGCGATCCTTGACGCCTCCGGCTTCGAGGGTCCCTCGACCAACCAGGCGGCCAAGGCGCTGGAGAAATGGGGCGCCCGCCGCCCGACCCTGGTCGCGATCACGACCGAGGAGACGGGCGCGCTGAAGAGCTTTCGCAACATCGAGCGGGTCGAGGTCGCCGAGGTCGGCTCGATCGGGGTGGCCGACGTGATCGCCGCCGCCTCGATCGTCATCTCCAAGGAGGCCCTGGCGGTGCTCGAGTCGCGGGCAGGGGTGAGGTCGTGAACCCCCAGAACGTCGTCATCCGCCCAGTGATCTCGGAGAAGAGCTACGCGCTGATCGCCGAGGGCAAGTACACCTTCAGGGTCAACGACCGCGCCCACAAGACCCAGATCGCCCATGCCGTCGAGGAGATCTTCGAGGTCGAGGTGGCCGCCGTCCGCACCTCGAAGGTCCGGTCGAAGCCGAAGCGCCGCGGCCTTCACCGCGGCCGGACCCGGTCCTGGAAGAAGGCGGTGGTCCAGCTCGCCCCCGGAGAACGGATCGAACTGTTCGAAGGAGCGGCAACCGACTGAAGAGCCACTAGCCATTAGTTCCTAGTCGCTAGGGACAAATGATTGATCCCATGCCCAACAGAAGAACAAAACCCACCAGCCCCGGCCGCCGCTTCGCGACCTACCCGATCCGCGATCAGGTGACCACCTCTGAGCCCGAGCGCAAGCTGACCGAGGGCCTGCGCAAGAGCGGCGGGCGCAACTCGAAGGGGCGCATCACCAGCCGCCACCGCGGAGGGGGCGCCAAGCGCCGCTATCGCAAGGTCGACTTCAAGCGCCGCAAGGACGGCGTCCCGGCGAAGGTCGCGACGATCGAGTACGACCCGAACCGCAGCTGCTACATCGCCCTGATCACCTACTCCGACGGGCAGAAGTCCTACATCCTCGCTCCGGCGCAGATCGAGGTCGGTGACGAGATCCGCTCGGGGCCGGGCGCCGATATCCGCCCCGGCAACGCGCTGGCGCTGGACGAGATGCCCACCGGGACGATCGTCCACAGCGTCGAGATGGTCCCCGGCCAGGGGGGTAAGCTGGGCCGCGCCGCCGGCACGGCGATCCAGGTCGCAGCGAAGGAGGGCGAGATGGTCACCCTGCGCCTTCCCTCCTCGGAGATGCGGATGGTCCGCGCCGAGTGCCGCGCCACGGTCGGCTCGCTCTCGAACCCCGAGCACCAGAACGTGAAGATCGGCAAAGCGGGGCGCAACCGCCACAAGGGAAAGCGACCGCAGACCCGCGGTGTGGCGATGAACCCGGTCGATCACCCGCACGGCGGCGGCGAGGCCCACCACACCCCGGGCGGGCATCCGGTGACGCCGTGGGGCAAGCCGACCCTGGGCTACCGCACCCGCAAGAAGGGCAAGCAGTCCGACCGCTACATCGTCCGCGGTCGCAGGCGCGGGAAGAAAAAGAGGTAGGGGCGGCAATGGGTAGATCAACCAAGAAGGGCCCCTGGGTCGAGCAGCGGCTGATCGCGCGGATCAACGCGATGAACGAGTCCGGCGAGAAGCAGATGATCAAGACTTGGTCGCGGACCTCGACCATCTTCCCGGAGATGGTCGGCCACACGATCGCCGTCCACGACGGCCGCAAGCACGTTCCCGTGTTCATCTCTGAGTCGATGGTCGGCAACAAGCTGGGCGAGTTCGCTCCAACCCGCACCTTCCGCTCACACTCCGGGACTGGAAGGTCGTCCGAGTAGCGATGGCTGAGAAGGCAAAGCCCAAGGCGGCAAAGACCGCCACCGAGAAGGAAGCAGAGGCGGCTCCGGTGATCGTCCGAGCCAGCGCGCGCTACGTCAGGATCGCCCCCCGCAAGGCGCGGCTGGTCGCCGACCAGGTCCGCGGTCTTCAGATCGAGAAGGCGCGGGCGTTGCTGCAGTTCTCGCCGCGTAACGCAGCCCGTGACATCCAGAAGCTGATCGACTCGGCAGCCGCCAACGCCGAGAACAACTTCGAGCTGATCTCCGACGAGATGAGGGTCGCCGAGATCACCGTCGACGAGGGGCCGACCCTGCGGCGTTACCGGCCGCGCGCCCTCGGCCGGGCAACCACGATCAACAAGCGCACCAGCCACATCTCGGTGGCGCTGAGTCCGGAGGACTGAGGCATGGGACAGAAGATCCACCCCGAGGGTTTCCGCGTCGGCTACATCCACGACTGGAAGTCGAACTGGTTCGACGAGAAGGGCTTCGCCGACACCCTGCTCGAGGACCTCGAGATCCGCGATCACATCGAGACGAAGCTCTCCCACGCCGGGCTCTCGGCGATCACGATCGAGCGCCGCGGCGAGGTCTCGGTCGACATCCACACCGCCCGTCCGGGCATCGTCATCGGCAAGTCGGGGAGTGAGGTGGACGCGCTTCGCAAGGACCTCCACCAGATCACCGGCAAGCCCGTCAAGGTCAACATCCGCGAGGTCAAGCGCCCCGAGCTGGACGCCAAGCTGGTCGCCCAGTCGATCGCCGAGCAGCTCCAGAACCGAGTCGCCTTCCGGCGGGCGATGAAGCGGGCGCTGACCTCGGCGATGCGCTCCGGTGCGAAGGGCGTCAAGGTCCAGGTCTCCGGGCGGCTGGGCGGCGCCGAGATGGCGCGGACCGAGGGCTACTCCGACGGCCGCGTGCCGCTTCACACCCTGCGGGCGGACATCGACTACGGCTTCTTCGAGGCGCGCACAACGACCGGCCGGATCGGCGTCAAGTGCTGGATCAACAAGGGCGAGGTGATGCCCGAGGGCTTTGCCTCCGACCAGCTCCCGGCGGACGGCGCACCGCCCCAGCCGGGCGAGCGCGGCGGCCGGCGCGGGGGAGGTGGGCGCTGATGCTGATGCCGAAGCGGGTCAAGCACCGCAAGCAGATGCGCGGCCGGATGCGCGGCAACGCGAAGGGCGGCACCCAGGTCGCCTTCGGCGAGTACGGACTGAAGTCGGTCGAGCGCGGCTGGGTCACCAACCGCCAGATCGAAGCCGCGCGGATCGCGATGACCCGCAAGATCAAGCGCGGCGGCAAGGTCTGGATCAACATCTTCCCCGACAAGCCCTACACCAAGAAGCCCGCCGAGACGCGAATGGGCTCGGGCAAGGGCAACCCGGAGGGCTGGGTCGCCGTGGTCAAGCCGGGGAGGGTGATGTTCGAGCTCGCCGGAGTGCCTGAGGAGCTGGCCAAGGAGGCGCTTCGCCTCGCCGGCCACAAGCTTCCCGTGAAGACCAAGTTCGTCCACCGCGAAGGCGGGGTCGAGTGATGAAGGCCTCCGAGGCGCACAACCTCAAGGACGACGAGCTGATCGCCAAGCTGAACGACGCCCAGCAGGAGGCGTTCAACCTCCGCTTCCGCCACGCCACGGGGGAGCTGGAGAACACGGCCAGGATCGGCATCGCCAGGCGAGAGGTGGCGCGACTGCTGACGATCGCCCGCCAGCGCGGAATAGACCTGCAAAAGGAACTGAGTCGGTAGATGAGCGAAGAAGAGAAGAACGAGGCCCAGGGCGACGCGGCAGACGCGGACGCCTCGGCCGCGGGTCCTGTCGCGGAGGAGGAGTCCGCGCCCGCCGAGGAAGAATCGCCTGAGCCCGAAGCACAGGAGCCCGAGCCTGCCAGCGACCCTGACACGCCCGGAAGCGGAGCTGAGGACGTGTCAGGCGGTGATTCCGATGACTCCGATCTGCCGTGGAAGGAGCGGCGTCGGCTGGAGCGGTCACGCCGCTCCGGCGAGGCTCGGTCTCAGCGCAGCGCCGAGGAGCGCGCCGGAGAGCGTGCCGAGGCTAGGCGCCGCGCCGGGGTCGCCAGGCGCCGTTACCGTGAGGCCCAGCGGGGCAAGCCGGGTGAGCCGGGTAGCGGTACCCCGGAGGCCGAGAAGCACGCCAATCCGGCGAAGACGCGCCAGGGCGTCGTCGTCTCCGACCGGGCGGATAAGACGATCACGGTTCGGATCGACATCGCCAGGCGCCATCCCACCTACGAGAAGGTGGTGCGGCGCTCGCGGACCCTGCACGCCCATGACGAGCGCAACGAGGCCGGCGAGGGCGACATCGTCCGGGTGATCGAGACACGGCCGCTCTCGCGGAGCAAGCGCTGGCGGCTGGTCGAGGTCATCGAGAAGGCCAGGTAACGGTGATCCAGCAGGAGACAAAGCTCCGCGTCGCCGACAACTCGGGTGCCCGGGAGATCCTCTGCATCCGGGTCAAGGGCGGCTCGCATCGTCGCTATGCCGGCGTCGGGGACGTGATCACCGCGACCGTCAAGCAGGCGAGCCCTCAGGGCGGCGTCCGCAAGGGCGAGGTCGTGCAGGCCGTGGTCGTGCGCACACGCAAGCAGTTCGGGCGCTCCGATGGCACCTACATCGCCTTCGACGAGAACGCCGCGGTCCTGATCGACCCCCAGAACAACCCCCGAGGAACCCGGATCTTCGGCCCGGTCGCACGCGAGCTCCGCGACCGCAACTTCATGAAAATTGTGTCGCTCGCCCCAGAAGTCCTATGACCTGCTCACGACACAATTTTCAGATCATTGCCGCGCACGTCCTCCGCTTCGCATCCGGGCGTGCGCGGGTTCAGGGCAGGACCGCAAGCCCAGCTGCCGGGACCCCAGAGGTTCTCTGACATGGCCAAGTCGATGCGGATACGGACCGACGACCAGGTAATTGTGATCAGTGGGAAGGACGCCGGCAAGAGCGGGCGGGTCGTGCGAACCGACCCCCAGAAGCAGAAGGTTTTCGTCGAGCACCTCAACATGATCAAGCGCCACCAGCGGCCGCGCTCGGTCAAGGACACCCAGAAGGGCGCCGAGGTCGGCGGGATCGTCGAAAAGGAGGGGCCGATACACGTCTCCAACGTGATGCTGCTCGACCCCAAGGACAACAAGCCGACCCGAATCGGGATGCGGCGGAATGACGCCGGGGAGCGCGAGCGCTTCGCGAAGCGAAGTGGAAACGCGATCGACTAGGACGATGGAAGCGACCGCCACAACCCAGGCACAGCAGCCCGCCCCGCCGCCGCGGTTGCGCGAGCGCTACCGCGAGGAGATCCTCCCGCAGCTGATCGAGAAGTTCGGCTACTCGACGCCGATGCAGGCGCCGCGCCTCGAGAAGATCACCCTCAACATGGGACTCGGCGAGGGCAAGCAGGACTCGAAGATCTTCGAGGCGGCGACCGAGCAGCTGGCGACGATCGCGGGCCAGCAGCCCAATGTCCGCAGGGCGCGCAAGTCGATCGCCTCCTTCAAGGTGCGCGAGGGAATGCCGGTGGGGATCTCCGTCACCCTGCGCCGGGCGCGCATGTGGGAATTCCTCGACCGGCTGTGCTCGATCGCCGTGCCGAGGATCCGCGACTTCCGGGGGCTCAACCCGCGCTCCTTCGACGGCCGCGGCAACTACTCGATGGGGATTCGCGAGCAGCTGATCTTCCCCGAGATCGACTACGACTCGATCGACGAGGTGCGCGGCCTCGACGTGACGATCACCACCAGCGCCGCCACCGACGAGGAGGCCTTCGAACTGCTGCTAGCCCTCGGTATGCCCTTCGCCCAGGAGGGCAGGCCGGGCTCCGTCGACGAGGAGGCCGAGGCCGAGGAGGAGCGCCGCAAGGAGGAAGCACGCCTGCGGGCGGAGGCCGAGCAGGCGGCGCTCGAGCAGCTCAAGGAGGAGAACCCGGAGGCCTACGCCAAGCCGGAGAAGCCCGAAGAGGGCGAGGAAGGCGAGGAGGGCGCGGAGCCCGAAGCCGATCAGGAAAGCTCAGACGAAGGAGAGAAAGAGGATTAGGTCACAGGTGACAGGTCACAGACCCGTGACCCGTGACCCGTGACCCACAGACCATGGCCAAGACCTCTCAGAAAGTAAGGCAGAAACGCGAGCCCAAGTTCAAGACCCGGGGCTACCATCGATGTCGCCGCTGCGGGCGCCCGCGGGCCTACTACCGCAAGTTCGGGCTCTGCCGGATCTGCCTGCGCGAGGCGGCACACGAGGGCTACATCCCCGGAATGACCAAGTCCAGCTGGTGAAGCGATGCTGACCGACCCGATAGCCGATTACCTGACCCGGATTCGCAACGCGATGAGCTCCGGGCACGAGGACGTGGAGATCCCCTCCTCGCGACTCAAGCTGGAGATGTCGCGGATCCTCAAGGAGCAGGGCTACATCACCGACTTCGGATCCGAACCGGCCCGGGTGGGCGACGTGATCAAGCTGCGCCTCAAGTACACCGACGACCACGAGCCGGTGATCA
>JBBRHQ010000151.1:0-7417 GCA_038222365.1 Solirubrobacterales bacterium | reverse complement strand
ACGAAGCGGCCACCGTCGGAGTAGATCTCGCTGATGTTCAGCCCGAGGACGTGCTGCATGATGTCGAGGTCGTGGGTGGCGAGGTCGATCGCCACCCCGGCATCGTGGATCCGGCTCGGCAGCGGCCCGACCCGGGTGGCGTGCGCCCGGTAGACCTTTCCCAGCCGGCCTTCGCCGACCAGCTCCCTGAGCTTCTCAACCGCGGGGTTGAAGCGCTCGACGTGGCCGACCATCAGCTTGCGTCCCGACTCCAGCGCGGCGCTGCGCATCCTCAGGGCGTCGGGCAGGGTGGTCGCGATCGGCTTCTCGACCAGCACGTGGAGGCCGGCGGAGAGCGCCTCGAGCGCAACGGCGGCGTGGGCGTCGGAGGGGCAGACGATCGAGACCGCGTCGAGCTCCCGCGCGCCGAACTCGATCAGCTCCCGCCAATCGGCATACTCGGCCGCCGGCATCCCGCCCAGCGCCGCGCTGCGCGCTTTCTCGTCCGGATCGGCGACGGCGACCAGTTGCGCGCATTCGAGCTGCATGTAGTTGCGGATGTGGAATGCCCCCATCCGTCCGCAACCGATCACGCCCACTCTCAGCTTCTCAGACAGGGGATTCCTCCAGTGCCCGGTCGAACTGGGAGACGGTCAGCGCCGCAATCCGCTCCGCGGCCCGGCCGTCGCCGAAGATCGGCGCATGCTCGGCCGGCCGCGGGGCGCGTAGCGCAGCCCTGAACTGATCCGCGTTGACGCCGACAAGGGTGTTCCAGCCGGTCGAGACGGTCTCCACCCACTCGGTCTCCTCCCGGAGGGTGATGCAGGGGACTCCCCAGAGGTAGGCCTCCCGCTGGACGCCGCCGGAGTCGGTGGCGATCGCCACCGCGTCACGCTCCAGGGCCAGCATCTCCGTGTAGGTCACGGCGTCGCGAACCTCGACGTTCGCGGGCACGGCCAGGCCCCACTCATCGAGGCACTTCCGGGTTCGCGGATGCAGTGGGAGGACGACGCGGCAATCGGCCGTGGCGAGACAGGCGAGGACGGCGCCGAGCCGCTCGGGGGTGTCGGTGTTGTAGTTGCGGTGCACGGTCGCAAGCACGTAGTCGCCCTCCTCCCCGCTCTCCCCGAGCCGGTCGCGGGTGGCGAGCAGGACGTCGGCGAGGACGTCGCCGGTGACGTGCACGGTGCCGCGAACGCCTTCGTCGACGAGCACCTGGCGGGCGTGATCGCAGGGCGCGAAGAGAATCTCCGAGAGCTGGTCGGTCTCGATCCGGTTGTGCTCCTCGGGCATGTCGTCGCGGTAGCTGCGGAGCCCCGCCTCGACGTGGAGCAGCG
Organism: Solirubrobacterales bacterium; assembly: GCA_038222365.1. Lineage (GTDB taxonomy): Bacteria > Actinomycetota > Thermoleophilia > Solirubrobacterales > 70-9 > JBBRHQ01. The sequence goes on along the minus strand of JBBRHQ010000151.1, from coordinate 6,101 downwards.
GGACCTCCGCCGCCACGGCCGCACGGGCGCCGGCGATCGTCGCGTTGGTATCGCCGCGGACCAGCACCGCGTCGGGGCGCTCGCTCTCTAGCACTCCGGCGATCCGCTTCTGCGCCACCTCGACGCTGCGGCGATTGGGCAGCGAGCCGACCCCGAGGTTGTACTCGGGGAGGGGTAGCCTCAGATCGGCGATCTGGTGGTCCGACATGCCGGGGTCGTAGTGCTGACCGGTATGTACGAGGATCTCCTCGACCCGACCGCTGTAGGCGAGGGATAGCGGAGCGGCCTGGATGATCTCGGGCCGGGAGCCGATGATCGAGACGAGTCGGGGTGCCATCGTCCTTACAACGGCCGACCGGGGCCCGAGTTTTTGCGCGACCTCGATCCTGCCGCGAGTTTCTCGCCTCGATGGCCCCCGGAGCGCGTCGCTTAGGGCTCCGATGCCGCTTTCTGATGCCCTTTTCCTACTTTATTCCCACCCCTCCGAGCAGGGCTGCGGAAGTAGCCGCGCCGTCACCCGTTGGTCGGATAGTGGAGATGGAAGCTAGGGGGATAACACAGCAGTCCCGCCCGCTCGACCGGGCCGCCACGGTGGTTCCGGTTCCCGAGCCCACCTGGCAGGCGGCCGTGCGGCGCACCGCAGACATCCTGGTCTCAGGGATGACCCTGCTGCTGACCGCACCGATCCTGGTCGCGGTGGCGATCGCGATCCGCATCGACAGCCGAGGCTCGGCGATCTTCAGGCAGAAGCGGATCGGGCGCGGAGAGCGGGAGTTCACGCTGTTGAAGTTCCGCAGCATGCGGGTCGACGCAAACCCCAAGCTGCATCGCGACTACGTCACCGCGCTGATCCACAACGGCCCCCGCAACAGCTCCAACGGCTCCAACGGTTCCAACGGCAGCTCGGCCAACGGCAGCTCGGCCGGCAATGGCGAAGGGGGCCTCTACAAGCTCGCCGTCGACGACCGGATCACCCCGGTCGGCCGCTTCATCCGCAAGTGGAGCCTTGACGAGCTGCCGCAGCTGTTCAACGTGCTCAGCGGCGACATGACCCTGGTGGGGCCGCGTCCGGTGATCCCATACGAGGTGGCCGAGTACCCGCTCTGGTACCGGGGACGGTTCGCCGTCAAGCCCGGGCTCACCGGCCTCTGGCAGGTGAGCGGGCGCAACAGGCGGACCTACGAGGAGATGGTGCGCCTCGACATCGAGTACGCCGGGCGGCGGACTCTCCTGCTGGACCTCTCGATCCTCGTCAGGACGCCGTGGACGCTGCTCAGCCGAAAAGGGGTGGCGTGATGGCCGCGAACCCGATCGGCGCGATGGTCGTCGGCTACGGGTACTGGGGACCGAACATCGTCCGCAACGTGGTCGAGCGCCCCGAGTTCCGCCTCATGGGGCTCTGCGAGCTCGACGAGAAGCGGATCGACGACTTCCGGCGCCGGCACCCGGGCATCTGGGTCGAGCCCGACCTCGACACCGCCCTGGCCGATCCGCGGATCGAGGCGGTCGCCGTAGCCACCCCTCCTCACACCCACTTCGACGTCGCCCGGCGCGCCCTGGAGGCGGGCAAGCACGTCCTGGTCGAGAAGCCCCTCGCCCGCACCCCCGCCCAGGCGGTCGAGCTGATCAGGCTCGCCGAGGAGCTCGGGCAGGTCCTGATGCCAGGCCACACCTTCGTCTACAGCCCCTCGGTCAACAAGGTGCGCGAGCTGATCCGGGCCGACGTTCTCGGCGAGGTCTACTTCATCACCTCCTCGAGGATGAACCTCGGCCTCTACCAGCAGGACGGCGTCGTCCTCGATCTCGCCCCCCACGACCTCTCGATCCTCCTCCACTGGCTCGGCAAGCCCCTGGTCGAGGTGACGGCCAATGGCCGCAGCGTCTTCCACGAGGGAGTCCACGAGACGGCCTTCCTGACGCTTCGCTTCGAGGGCGGGACGCAGGCCAACGTCCAGGTCTCCTGGCTGGCCCCTCGGAAGATGCGCCAGATGGTCGTGGTCGGCAGTCGCCGGATGGTCCAGTACGAGGACACCGCGGCTGACGACTCGGTGCGGATCTACGACCGTGGCCTCGACTTCTCCGAGCCACCCGCGAACTTCGGCGAGTACCGCCTCACCTACCGGACCGGCGACATGGTCGCCCCCCGGATCGAGGCGGTGGAGCCCCTCGGCCTCGAGCTGAAGGACTTCGCCTCGGCGATCCGCGACGGCACGACTCCGATCTCCAATGCCCACCTCGGGCTGGAGATCGTGATCGCTCTCGAAGCGCTGGAGAGGTCGCTGCACGCTCGCGGCGAGCCCCAGGCGATCCCCTCGGTGGACGAGGCCCTGGCCGGGGCCAAGGCGCCGGCGCTGCGCAGCGCCTCCAACGGCTCCGGCGACGCGAACGGCAGCGACGAGACCATCGGTACCGAACAGGCCGCGCCGACCGGCGCCTCCTAGTCCGCCGCCGCGGCCCGAGCCCAAGCGCACCCGGCGCCCTCGGGGCCAACTGCGACGTGGGACCTTTGAGGTGTCTATATGACGTTTCAAAGGTCCCACGTCCCTCCTGCGCCGGGGCCAACTGCGACGTGGGACCTTTCAGGCGTCTATATGACGTTTCAAAGGTCCCACGTGTGTTCGCGCCGGGGTGAGGGGCCCTTCCGGCTTGGCGGAGCGCTGCGGCTCGGCGCCCCGCACGGTCTCGGAGCCCGGCCTGGCTCAGCCGGCCAGGGCTGCGGCGGGCTCGCCCTCGGGCTCGAGCATCGCCAGCAGCGCCTTGCGATCGAACTTGCCGTTCGCGTTGAGCGGCAGCTGCTCGAGCAGCTCGAAGCGCCGCGGGACCATGTATTCGGGGAGGCGGTGCTCGAGGGCACCACGCAGTTTCGCCAGATCGAGCTGCTGATCGCCGATGAAGGCGACGATCCCGCCACATCCGCTGTCTGTACGGGGCCAGCCGACGGCGATCGCGGCGTCGACTCCGGATTCCTCGCGCAGCGCGGCCTCGACCTCGCCGAGCTCGACCCGATGCCCGAGAACCTTAATCTGGTGGTCGAGGCGACCGAGGTAGGAGAGCGGCTCACCCGGCCCTGCCGGCCTGCGCACGCGATCGCCGGTGCGGTAGTGGACATCCTCGAGCCCGGGCGGGATCACGAATGCAGCCGCCGTCTTCTCCGCGTCCTCCCAATAGCCGGGCGTGATCTGGGGGCCCGCCACCAGCAGCTCACCATCGGAGCCCGGGTCGACCTCCCGCATCCGCTCGTCGACCACCAGAGTCCGCATCTCGCCGATCGGCTCGCCGATCGACACGACGCCGTTGACCTCTTCGGCCTGGTCGGCTGAATCGAGGCGGTGAACCGTGCAGGCGATGGTTGCCTCGGTCGGCCCGTAGAGATTCTCGACCGTGGAAGCAGGAGCCGCCTCGGCCCAGGCACGGGCCAGCTCCCCGGGAAGCGGCTCCCCGCAGAAGAGGCTCCACCTCAGCAGAGGGTATGAGCCGGGCTTCAGCATCCTCAAGCGGCGCATGAAGGCGCCGACCGATGGGACGGAGAACCAGACCGTAAGGCGCGAGTCGCGGATGAACCGGCTGGGCGCCATCAGCTCGCGCTCGGACGGGCAGCAGACGCAGGCGCCGCGCTCCCAGGCGACGAACATGTCGAAAACCGAGAGGTCGAAGGTCATGTCGAAGGTCTGCGAGAGGCGGTCGTTCTCGTCGATCCCGTAGCGATCGCTCACCGCCCTGATGAAGGGGACGACGTTTCGGTGTGCGACGCCGACGCCCTTCGGACGGCCGGTGCTCCCGGAGGTGAACAGCAGATAGGCGAGCGCCTCCGCTGCCGGCGTCGCCGCCGGGGCGCTCCCGGTCAGCTCTTCACCCGGATCATCGGGAGCGATCACCGCCGGAGGCTCGTCGATCCCGTCGAGCAGCGCCTCCAGCTGCGGGGCCGCCTTCGCGTCGACGAGAAGGCTGCGAGCGCCCGAGCGCAGCAGCATCTCCCGGCAGCGCTGCACGGGAAAGGACGGGTTGAGCGGGACATAGCCGTTGCCGGCCCGCAGCGCCCCCAGGACCCCGGCGAACGCGGTGGGGCTGCGAGCGGCGAAGACCGCGGTCAGCGGCGCTGAGTGCCGAGGGGTCCGGGCACGGATCGCATCGGCGATGCCTGCAGCGCGATCGGCCAGCTCAGCGTAAGTAAGGCTCTCCCCCGAGACCTCCAGCGCGGGCCGGTCTCCGAAGCGCTCGACCGAGCGGGCGAACCCCGAGAAGAGGGTCGTATTCGCCTCTGGCGCCATCGGGAGAGAAACGGCCGGCTGGGGGCGTTTCTTGTGACGAAGCGCCTCGCGAGGGGTGGGCAGACCGGCAAGTAATCGAGGGGTCGGCCCGTTGGTCGAACATGAGCGCGGGCTCAAGCGAGCAAATCCAGGACCATTCCGGCCCGAACGGCGACTCCCCGCCGGAGGCCCCGACCCTGGCGGAGGTCCGCGCCCTGATCCTCTCGATCGCGGGGCCGGCGCTCGCCGCCGGCCCGGTCGAGGAGCGAAGCGACGATTTCGACCTGCGGGCCGGGGGCATGATCGACTCGCTTGGCTTTATCGAGCTGATCGCGGCGGTCGAGGACGAGTTGAGGATCGAGATCGACTTCGATGATCTCGACCCGGAGCAGATAACCGTGCTGGGGCCGCTCTCGCGCCATCTGCACGCGCAGGCGACGGCGAGACGGAGAGAGCCTTGAGATACGAGTCGACCCTGCCCGGCGCGCGGCGGCGCATCCTCGCCCTGATCGCGCTCTACGGCCCCGGGGCCGAGACGACCCGGGTCCGGCTGCACCGGATGCGCGGGGTGCGGATCGGCTCGGGGTGCTTCATCGGCACGGCTGCGATCATCGAGACGGCCTTTCCCCATCTGGTCGAGATCGGCAACCGGGTCGACCTGGGCATGCGTACGACGATCATCGCCCACCAGCAGGGCGAGCACGCCGACGTCGGCAAGCCATCGGTGCGGATCGAGGACGACGTCTTCATCGGCCCGGGTTCAATCCTCCTCCCCCACGTCACAGTCGGCCGCGGCGCCGTGGTCACCGCGGGAAGCGTCGTCACCACCTCGGTGCCACCGCTGACCATGGTCCGCGGAAACCCGGCCGAGCCGGTCGCCAGCTGCCGGGTGCCGCTGGGGCGCAGCACCCCGCTGCGTGAGTTCTACCGGGGGCTGAGGCCGTTGCCGCGCCCCTCGGCGCGCCCGGCCGACCCCTCGGCGCGCCCGGCCGAGGCGTCGAGGTCGGCCAGGTAGACCAGCACGGCGTGGGCCAGCACCCGGTCCACGGTCGTCGCCTGCCGCTCCGCCTCGCTCTCCAAGCTCAGCCTGATCTCCCTCTCGACCGGCAACTCGAAGCCTGCGTCTGCCCGGTCGAGGATGGGCTCGGCCGATCCTCGCGGTAGCTCGACCGGCGACGTGCCCGACCTCAGCCTCCGCCAGTAGTGGCGCAGGGCGGCCTGCACCCCGCCGGCGAGGTCCGCTCCCAGATGAGCCTCGATACCGGAGCGAGCGAAATGTCCTAACTGCACCCTCATTCTTCTCCCACGGCCGACCAACCGAGCGAGCAGGGCGCGGCTTTCTCAAAGGTCGGAAAATCCTCCCTTTTCCACCCCACCTCTTTTCTGAGTAACCCGGTCCAGTATTCTGTTAACCGGATCGCCACTCGCTCTCCACGCGCGACCTGTGCAATTGCTATCCGAAATCCGCTACTTGAGCGTGAGAATAGGAATTGGACGAATATTCGGACTTGACAAGCCTGGCTCAAGTCGGGAGAGTGACTAGGCCTGATGCCGCAGTTTGCGGCTTCTTGGTTCCGGTGGTTATTAGAAGGGGAAACAGACCGAATGGAAGGGATAGGGGCGATCAGGGACGGCATCGAAGTGCAGGGTAGGCGCGGGCGGGACGAGGATCCCGGATCAGGGCCCGGTGACAGCAAGCTGGTCTGCGACGCGGTTTCTCGGGCCAAGCAGGGCGATAACGAGGCGCTTCACTTTCTCTACGTGCGCTATGCCCCCGACGTCCTCGGATACGTGATGAGCATCGTCAAGGATCACCACGAGGCCGAGGACATCACCCAGGACGTTTTCATCAAG
>JBBRHQ010000150.1:0-7419 GCA_038222365.1 Solirubrobacterales bacterium | reverse complement strand
TGCCCCCGTCGCCCAGACCGACGTTCCACCGGCGGCAGGTGACCCCGAAGCTCGCGTTCTCCGAAGCGACGCGGATGTCGGCGAAGCAGGCCCACTCGAGGCCTCCGGCGTATGCGACCCCGTTGACGGCGGCGATGATCGGCTTGTAGATGTCGCACCAGCGCGAGGGACCGATGATCCCGTCGCGCTCGCCCCGGTTGTGGGCCTCGACCTCCTCCGGCGTCCAGCGCACCAGCGGCTCCTCGTCTCCCTGGTCGCTGAAGCCGGCGGCCGCCGCCTTCAGGTCGGCGCCGGCGCAGAAGGCGGACTCCCCGGCGCCGGTGATCACCGCCACCCGGGCCTCCTCGTCGTCGCGGAAGCGCCCCCAGGCGTCGATCAGCTCGCGCGAGGTGACCGGCCCGATCGCGTTCATCCGCTCGGGGCGGTCGATCGTGATCAGCCGGACCGCTCCGCGCTGCTCGTATCGGATCTGCTCGTACAAGGGGCCGCAGCCTACCGCCGGCTCGATTCGCGCTTCAGGCCGGGCTTTCGCGCCGGGCGGCCGAGAGCTCGAGCTCGGAGCGCTCGAAGGCAAGCTCGACCGCATTCGGGGCTCCGCCGAGCTCCGCCCAGCGCTCCCGCACGGTGCGGCCGAGGTCGTCGAGTAACTCATCCGAGTGCAGCGGGTCATGGTGGAAGAGGAGGGTTCGCTCCGCCCTCGCGCGGCGGGCGAAGCAGAGTGCGTCGGAGATCGAAGAGTGCCCCCAGCCGACGTGATCGGGGTACTCGGCATCGGTGTACTGGCCGTCGTGGATCAGCAGGTCCGCGTCGCGCGCCAGGTCGAAGCCGGAGATCCAATCTTCCTCGAGCGAATCGAGCTCTCCGCCCAGGACGGGCTCGTGATCGGGGATGTAGCTGAGCTTGACGTCGCCTTCGCTGATCGCGTAGCCGAGGGTCGGGCCGCGGTGGGTGACCGAGGCAGCGCTGATCCTGGCCGGCCCGATCTCCCACTCCGATTCCGGGCAGTGGCGAAAGGAGACGTCACAGGGCAGCTCGCGCACCTCCACCGGCGAGAGCGGCGCCGAGATGTAGCGGGCGATGCGGTCCCGCAGCGAGGCCTCCGGCGAGGCCGGGCCCCAGATGACGATCTCCGTCTGGGGGCGGAAAGCCGGAGCGAAGAAGACCAGACCCTGGATGTGGTCGAGGTGAAGGTGGGTGAGCAGGATGTGCAGGCGGGCCGGCTCCTCGGCCAGCGCGAGGCCGAGGCTGCGGATGCCGGTGCCCGCGTCGAGCGCCAGGAGCGTCCCGTCGGAGAGGGTGATCCCGACGCAGGATGTGTTGCCGCCGTAGCGGATCGTCTCCGGGCCCGGAGATGGAACCGATCCGCGGGTCCCCCAGAGCTTGACCCTCATTCCGGATCGCCCGGGCCGTCGCTCCCGGTCGGCCAGAAGAGGGCGATCGCCCCCTGGGAGCCGTGGGCGGTGAGGATCGGGAATGCCGAGGCCTCGATCGCCTGCATCGCCCCGTCGGCCGTTCGAATCCTGAAGCTGGCATGGGCCGGGCGGCCATTGCGCACCGCAACGACCAGCGGCAGCTCGTCGTAGGGAAGGGGCTCGCCGGCATCGTCGAAGGGCCCGAACAGCGAGCCCCATTCATCCGGGCCGACCTTGCCGAGCTCCTCATAGCGGCGGCCGAGGAGACTTCCCGCGGCCTCGTTGTAGAAGATCAGGACCCCTCCCTCGTCGACCAGGAAGGCCGGGGTCGAAAGCGAGGACATCAGGTTGCGGGCGAGGATCAGCTCGATCGGCTTCTGAGGCACGCGCCAACCCTAGTCGGCCGCAACCCGCGGCGGGCCTACCTCAACTCTTCGGGATGACGTAGGGCCCGCCTCGGTCAGCCTGCGGCTTCAGCGCTCTTCAGCCCTCCCCGGGCCCAGAGCGCGAACACCGCCACCAGCGCGATCGCGATCGCGAAGGCCGGCAGCAGCACGGTCTCCTCACCCGAGATCAGTCCGCGCCCGGCCTCGAGCAGGAGCGTCGCGGGGTTGAGCGAGGCGACCGAATGGATCCAGCCGGAGAGGAGGTTCAGGGGGACGTAGACCGGGGCCAGGAAGAGGACGAAGAAGACCGGCAGCTGGATCAGCGGCCCGCCCTGGATCGAGCGCACCCGCATCGCCACGCCGCAGGCCCAGAGGGTGGCGGCAAGATTGAGGATGATCGCCATCGCGACCAGGGCGAAGAGATCGACACCGCCACCGCCGACCTGCATCCCGGCGATCAGCGCGACCAGCGAGAGCAGGGTCCAGGTGACCAAAGCCCGGACCAGGGCGGCGAGTGTGTAGCCGACGACGATCGCGCCGCGGTTCGGCGCGGCCAGCATGAATCGCCCCGAGAACCCCGTCTCGAAGTCGCGGGCTATCCCGAAGCCGGTGAAGACCCCGCCGAAGGCCGCCGACTGGAGCAGCACGAAGACGAACTGGAAGGCGGTGTAGCCGCTTCGGAAGTCGAAGTTCGGGACCTTGCTGATCGCCGAGAGGCCCCCGGCGAAGGCGGCGAAGAAGAACAGCGGGAAGATCAGCGCCGGGGCGGCGAAGGCCGGGTTGGTGAGGAAGTTGTGGACGCTTCGCCAGGCCACGGCCAGGGCGACGGAGCGATAGCTGCGAAAGCTCACGTTCGCACCAGCCGGCTCTTCAGCGATCCGCTCGCCGCAGCCATCCCGACCACCAGGATGGTCACGGCGACACCGAACCCGAGGGCCAGGGCCTGCGGGTCCCAGCCCTCGATCAGCAGCGAGCGGATTGCCTCGAGCAGGTAGGAGACAGGGTTGTAGGTGGCGACCTCGCGAAACCAGTCGGTCTGGATCAAATCCCGCGGCAGCGCCATCGAGGAGAGGAAGAGGAAGACGAAGAAGACCGGGAAAAGGCCCTGGACCGCCTCCCCGGTGCCGGTGCGCAGCGCCGCGAAGAGGCCGATCGACCCGAACCCGACGGTGATCAGCACCGAGAGGACGAGGATCGTCGCCACCCCCGCGATGCCCGTGGAGAAGTGGGCGCCGAAGATCCACCCGACGAGCAGGTAGGTGGCGGCCTGGATCACTCCCAGGAGCGCCGCCCCGGCGAGCAGCCCGCTGAGCAGCGCGGCGTTGCGCAGCGGGGTCAGCGCGAGGCGGTTGAGAAAGCCGGTCTCGATGTCGCGGGCGAGGTCGGTCCCGGCGTTGAGCACCGAGAAGAGCGCCCCCTGAATGAACGGGACGGCGAGCAGGAAGGTGAGGTAGGAGTCGGTTGGGAAGCCGGGGATGCCGGTCGCCCTCGCCAGCCCGTTCGAGTTAACCGCGAGCAGGAAGAGCGGGAAGACGAGGGCGGGGACGATCTGGGCCGGCTGGCGCAGCGTCCGGAGGACCGAGCGCCGGGCGAGCTGGCCCACCTGGCCGGCGGCCGAGGCGCTCACGCCGGCACGGCCTCGGTCTCCCCGGTCTCTTCCTCGTCCCCGGCCCCCTCCAGCGAGCGGCCGGTCTTTGCCAGGAAGACGTCGTCGAGCGAGGGCGCATGGAGCTGGAGATGCTCGACCCCGATGCCGCCCTCGTCGAGGGAGCGGATCACCTCGGCGAGGTCGGCCTCGCCCCCGCGAAGACGCACGGCGACCCCCTTGGGGGCGCCGACGGCGCGCTCGCCGAAGCGCTCCAGCACCGAGGCCATCGCCTCGCGGTCGCCGGGGTCCCGGGGGATCGCCTCGACCGTGGGACGCCCGATCTCCGCCTTCAGCTCGGCCGGCGTGCCCTCGGCGACGATCCGCCCATGGTCGATGATCCCGACCCGGTCGGCGAGCGCGTCGGCCTCCTCCAGGTACTGGGTCGTGAGGAAGACGGTCACCCCGTCGTCGGCGGCCAGCCCCGCGACCTCGTCCCAGAGGGCGGTGCGGCTCTGCACGTCGAGTCCGGTCGTGGGCTCGTCGAGGAAGAGGATGCGGGGGCGGTGGACGAGGGCGAGGGCCAGGTCGAGGCGCCGCTTCATCCCGCCGGAGTAGCCGCCGACCTTGCGGTCGGCGGCCTCGATCAGCCCGACCCGCTGGAGCAGCTCGTCGCCGCGCCGCCGTCGCTCCGGCTTCGGCAGGCCGTGCAGAGCGGTCTGGAGGCGCATGTGCTCGCGGCCAGAGAGCAGGGGGTCCAGCGCTGCCTCTTGGAGGGCGGCGCCGATCGCCTGCCGCACCCGCGGGCCCTCACGGACGACGTCGTGGCCGGCCACCTTGGCGCTTCCTCCGGTTGGGGGGAGCAAAGTTGTCAGCATCAGGACGGTGGTCGATTTCCCGGCGCCGTTGGGGCCGAGGAATCCGTAGATCTCGCCCGGCTCGACCAGCAGGTCGATTCCGTCCACGGCCCGCGGCCCGTTTTTGAACTCTCGCTCCAGGCTGGTGGTCTCGATCCCCTTTGGTTCCTCGCTCATCAGCAGCTGACATTAGCTGGAGCGGCTGGGCTGATCGCGCCGAGCGCGCCCGGCGGCAATCGCGTATATCTAGGCGGGATGAGGGAGCCGACCCGCACCTACCGCCTGGCGATGGGCCTCTCACGGCTGCTCGGGCTCTGGGGCCGGCTCGAGGTCGAAGGGCTGGCGGCTCTCCCGCCGAGCGGGCCGGTGCTGGTGGTCGGCAACCACGACAGCTACTGGGACCCGGTGATGATCGGGCTCGCGGCCCGCGGCCGCCGCCAGATCCGGGCGCTGGCCAAGTCGACCCTTTGGAAGACGCCCGGCCTCGGGCCGGTCCTCGATGGCATGGGCCAGATCCCGATCGATCGGGGGGCCGGGGACGTCGCCGCCCTGGAGCGGGCCATCTCCGAGCTCCGCGCCGGGGCCTGCATCGGGGTCTTCCCCGAGGGCACGCGATCCCGCGGCGAGCGGCTTCGGGCCCGCAGCGGAGTCGGCCGGCTGGCCGCCGCGGTCCCGGAGGCGAGCATCGTCCTAGTCTCGATCGAGGGCACCACGGACGTCGCCCGGTTCCCGCGCCGGCCACGGGTCCGCTGCCGGTTCTTCGAGCCGCGCGGCGGCCAGGCGGGCAGCGGCGAGGACCCCGCGGCGCTCGCGTCCCGGCTGCTCGAGGAGCTGCGCGAGCTGGTCCCCGCGGTCGCCGCCGGGCGATGAGGGAGCCCAGCCGCACCTACAGGCTCGCGATGAATGTCTGCCGGCCCCTCGGTGCCTGGAGCCGGCTTCGGGTCGAGGGCCTCGATGCCCTACCACCGAGCGGGCCGGTCCTGCTGGTCGGCAACCACGACAGCCAGTGGGATCCGGTGATGATCGGGCTGGCGGCACGGGGGCGGCGCCAGATCCTGGCGCTGGCGAAATCCTCGCTCTGGGAGAAGCCGGGCCTGGCGCCGGTGCTCGACGGCATGGGCCAGATCCCGATCGACCGGAGCCGCTCGAACCCGGAGGCGGTCGAGGCGGCGATCTCGCAGCTTCGGGCCGGCGCCTGCGTCGGGGTCTTCGCCGAGGGGACGGTCTCCACCGGCAGGCGCTTCCGGGCCCGCAGCGGGGTGGGGCGCTTGGCGATCGATGTTCCCGAGGCAAGGATCGTCCTGGTCGCGATCCGGGGGGTCACCGACATCGTCCGCTTTCCCCGCCGGCCGCTGGTCCGGGCGACGTTCCTCGAGCCGCGCGGCGGCCAGGCCGCCCCGGGGGAGGACCCACAGGCGCTCGCCACCCGCCTGATCGACGAGCTTCGCGAGCTGGCCCCGCCGGTCCTCGCCGGGCGCCGGGTCTAGTCGGCGGGCTCCTCGCCCGCCGGGGTCAGCGCGTACCACTGGGCCCCGAACGAGGTGAAGTCGTTGCCGGTGACGTCGCCGGGCTTCTTATCGGAGACGTAGGTGTAGAGCGGGTGCCCGGCGTAGGTCACCTGGGTGGTGCCGTCGCTGCGCTTCGTCGTCCCCAGCTTCGAGGCCTCGGCGCCGCCCTTGGCCTGCGGCGCGCCGCTCGTGCTCAGGGGCGGCCAGACCTTCGCGCATGCCCCGTAGCAGGCGGACTTGGTGCCCTTGTCCTTGTGGAAGTCATAGAGGGTGAAGCCCTTCGAGCTGACGATGATCTTGCCCAGCTCGGGGTTGTTGGCCACCGAGACGACGGCGGCCTTGCCGCCCCCGCCCCCGCCGCCGGAGCCGCCGTTGCTCGAGGTCTTCGACGAGCCGCCCCCGCCCGAGCCGTAGAGGCCGCCGCCCCCGCCCGAGCTCGTCGTGTCCGAGCTCGAGCCGCAGCCGGCGACGATCAGCGCCGCGCCGGCGAGGAGCGCCGCCAGCGACAACGACCTCAGTCCGTTGATTGGCCTCATGTGTTCTCCTTTTCGTTTTCGCCCTTCTGGATCCGGTCAGTGGTCGGCGAGGCCTCAATCGGCGCCAGGAAGGTGCGGTTCCCCGCCCTCACCCCGATCGTCTCGGCCCGGGAGAGATCGAGCGCCGAGCTGAGCACGGCTTCGGATTCCCCGCCGTAGCGGTAGCGGAAGGTGCCGGCGGCGACTCGGGTGCCGTCCGTGCGGCGCAGGAAGACCCGGCACAGGGTGCCGGAACGGACCCCGCTGACCTGCATGCGGATCTGGGTGCCGAACGGCCTCGGGTCGAGCGCTGCCGAGATCTGCATCCCGGGTGGCAGGGAGCCGAACTCGACCCGCTCCGAGGGCTCCGACCCGCCGCCGGGGAGCACCAGGACCGCGACTGCCACCGTGACTGCGGCGGCCGCGGCGCCGAGCGCGAGGCCGCCGCCGGTTCGGCGTCGGCGGCGGCGGCGAGCGGTGCGGCGCTCGGCCGCGATCCCGGCGCTGATCCGTCCGGCGAGCCCCGGGGAGGGCTCGGGAGCGGGCCCCAGCCGCTCGGGGTCTGCCAGCGGCAGCAACCCCGCCACCGCCGCCAGCGAGGATGCCTCGTCCCGGCACTCGGCGCAGCCCTCGAGATGCGCTTCCAGCGCCGCCCGCTCGCGTCCCTCGAGCATGCCCAGCGCATGGACGCCGAGCGACTCCCGCCATTGCCTGCATCCCTCAGCCGTCATAGCCCATCTCCTCGAGCGCGTTGCGGAGCGCCCGCAGGCCGTAGTAAACGCGGCTCTTCACGGTTCCCAGCGGCACGCCGAGCTCGGCGGCGACCTCGGCCTGGGGACGGCCGCGATAGTAGGTCTCGACGATCACCCGCCGGTGCTCGGGGCCGATCCTGCGCAGCGCCTCCTCGACCTGCCAGGCGAGCAGGGCGTCGTCGAGCGGGTCCACCGAGGGCTCCCGCCCTTCGGCGGCGACCCGGGGACGGGACGCCCGAGCCCTGCCGAGATCGATCACTACGTTGCGGAGGATCGCGAATAGCCAGGTGCGCAGCGAGCCGATCTGCGGGTCGAAGCGCTCTCCGGCGCGCCAGGCCCGCAGGAAGGTCTCCTGCACGGCCTCCTCGGCGAGGCCGGTGTCGCCCAGCGATCGCAGCGCGAAT
>JBBRHQ010000149.1:0-7429 GCA_038222365.1 Solirubrobacterales bacterium | reverse complement strand
GTCGCCGGCCAGGACATCACCCAGGGCCTGCCGCGCGTCGTCGAGCTGTTCGAGGCGCGCAAGCCGAAGGGCCTCGCCCTCCTGGCCGAGAGCGCCGGCAAGGTCACGGTCGAGGAGACCGACAAGGCGGTCAAGGTGACGATCACCGACGCCGGCGGCGAGGAGGCCTCGCACTCCTTTCCGGCCCGCTCCCGCCTGCACGTAGTCCACGGCGAGAAGGTCGAGGCCGGACAGCAGCTGAACGAGGGCTCGCTCTTCCCCGCCGACCTGCTCGAGATCCGTGGCCGGACCGAGACCGAGGTCTACCTGGTGCGTGAGGTGCAGGCCGTCTACCGCCAGCAGGGCGTCGACATCAACGACAAGCACATCGAGCTGATCGTGCGGCAGATGCTGCGCAAGGTCGAAGTCGAGTCGAAGGGCTCCACCTCTCTGCTGCCGGGCCAGCTCGAGGACCGCCAGAGCCTGAAGCGCCTCAACAAGGACATCAAGGACGAGGGTGGCACCCCGGCCAAGGCGAAGGAGCGGATCCTGGGCATCACCAAGGCATCGCTGGCCACCGAGTCATTCCTCTCGGCCGCCTCGTTCCAGGAGACCACCAAGGTGCTCACCGATGCCGCGCTCGAAGGCAAGCGGGACCGCCTCGTCGGGCTGAAGGAGAACGTGATCATCGGCAAGCTGATCCCGGCGGCAACCGGGCTGAAGCACTACCGCACGCTGGCGATCGAGCCCGCCGAGCCGATCGAGCCACCCAGCGAGGAGGGCCTGCTCGACGAGGACGAGCTGGCCGCCGAGCTCGGCCTCGAGGGTGGCGGCGACGCCGACATCGAGAGCTTCGGCCCCTCCTTCGCCGAGGAGCTCGAGGAGCTGGCGCAGGAGATCGAGTCGACGACGGACGGCAGCGGGTCTGAGTAGGGGCGGGGAACCCCGCCCCTCTCAACTAATCCGGCCCTTGGGGCCGGATTAGTACAAGCCGTTCGGCGGGGTTCCCCGCCCCTTCCACGGCGGCTTTGGTTCGTCGTCGGCTCGATTCTGCGCTAGCGGCGTTGTTCGCAGCCTCGGGCGCGGTCGGCGCGGTCGGCGAGGAGGAGGTCGCGGGCAGGGCCGCAGTCGACCACCCGGTCGCGCGCCCCGTCGCGGGCGTCGACGTAGTCCTTGCCACCGCCGGCTCGGAAGATGTCGGCGCCCCCGTGCCCGAGCAGCCCGTTGTGGCGGCCGTCTCCGATCAGGATGTCGACCCCCTTGGTGCCCTCCAGCGAGGAGATGCCGACCAACCGGTCCTTGCCGCAGCCCGGGCGGGAGAAGCCGGCGGTGTCGGTCCTCAGGCTCATCACCCAGACGCGGTTCTGGTCGGAGAGGGCATAGGAGACGTTGTCCCGGCTCGAGCCGCCGTTGATCAGGCTGCCGCCCTTGCAGGTGGCCGGCAGGGTCGAGAGGTCCGGGCCGGGGCCGCCGAACAGGCGGTCGGGGTCATTGCCGCCGCCGTAGAGAGCGTCACCACCGCCGCGGCCGATCACGGTGTCCCTACCGCCCGATCCCGACCTGAGATGATCCGCCCCTCGGCCGCCAACGATCCGGTCGTTGCCGGCGCCGCCATCCACGGTCGCGTCCACGTACCGGGGGACGGAGGCGGCGATCGTCACCCGGTCGCCGCCGCGGCCGCCGTCGATAAGAAGCGAGTCGAGGGAATCTGCCTTACAGTCGACTCCCGCATCGTCTTGCTGGCAGCCGGATTCGCTCCCCGCCTCGATCCCGGCTCCGTCGGTGACCGAGTAGACGCCCCGGTGGAAGCCGACATGGATCCGGTTGGCGGCGCCGGAGCCAAGCACGATGAGGGTGGAGGAGCCGTCGATCGAGCGGTTCAGCTCGACCTCGGTCAGCCGGCTGCCGCCGCTCGGCCCCGGGCATGAGCTGAGCTTCTCGAACCCGGTGCACCGGTCATAGCCCGATCCGCCGAACGCCTCATCGACACCTGCGCCGCCGCTCAGGTCGTCATCCCCAGGCCCGCCGTCGATCCGGTTGGCGCCGCGGTCTCCGGCGATCCTGTCGGGAAAGGCGGTGCCGACGATGTCCTCGATCCCCCGCATCTTCTGCACCAGGATCTTGTCGTGGGCGAGGAATTCGCAGGCGACCCCGCGGTCCATGTCAACCACCAGCCCGAACCCGGCGGTGTGCTGGCACCCCGGGCTGGCCCAGCCGAGCCGGCTGATCACCGACGCGGTGCTGAACGAGGCGATGTCAGCGGCGCCGGGTCCGCCGATCATCGTGTCTGGGCCCTGGTCGCCGCGGACGACGTCGCCGTCGCCCGGCCCGCCGTCGACCAGGTCGACCCCGGTGCCACCGAGGACGCGATCGCTGCCGCCGTCGCCGTAGACGCCGCCGTCATAGATCGGGACATCGTCACCGAGTCCCCCGTCGACCAGGTCATCGCCACCACCCCCATGGACGAGGTCATCGCCGTTCTCGGCAAACAGACGGTCGGGACCCGCGTCACCGAAGATCCGATCGTTGCCGGTGAACCCCCGCCCGCGGTCGCCTCCGGGGCCGCCGCTGATCAAGTCGTTTCCGGAACCGCCCAGCAGAACGTCGCCGTCGCCCCCGCCGGAGAGCCGGTCGTTGCCCTGGCCCCCGAGCGCGACGTCGCGGCCGCCGCCGCCGTAGAGGCGATCGTTGCCGTGGCCGGCGAGGAGCCGATCGCGGCCGCCGCCGCCACAGAGGACGTCGTTGCCGTTGGGGCCGTCGAGGATTACGTCGTTGCCGCCGAGCCCCGCGATCACGTCGCTTGCCTTCTTGCCGACGATCCGGTCGGGGCCGGGCGTTCCGACGATCGTCGCTCGCTTCCCCGCGCAGGTCGCCGCGGCCTCGGCCCGGGGCGGGTGCGCAGCGGCTGCGCCCGCCCCGAGGATCGCGACGGTGATTGCCGGGAGGATTCGGATCGTTCGTGACATTCAGGTACCGCTCGAGGTGGAAACCCCTTGCCTTGCCCCTTGTATCGGCGAAACGGACGAACCTTTGAGCGGGCCGGGGCGCCGCACAATGGCGTTCCCGGCAACTGGCTGTCCGGCCAGGATTGGCTAGATTGCCCGCGGTGAGCGCGCTTCGGCCGGGACAGAGGGTCTGTGTGATCGGCGCCGGGTCCTCCGGGATCGCCGCCTGTCAGGTCCTCGGTGAGCGGGGCATCTCCTTCGACTGCTTCGAGAAGGGCTCAGAGGTCGGCGGCAACTGGCGCTACGAGAACGACAACCAGATGTCATCGGCCTACCGCTCGCTGCACATCAACACCTCCCGCGGGCAGATGTCATATGCCAGCTACCCGATGCCCGATGACTACCCTGACTACCCCGATCACTTTCAGATCGCCCGCTACTTCGACGACTACGTCGATCACTTCGGCTTCCGCGAGCGGATCCACTTCCGCACCGAGGTGCTCGGGGTGGAGCCGGTTGACGGGGAGTGGGAGGTCACCGTCGAGGATGACCGCGGCCATCGCGAGAGCGGTCTCTATGGGGCGGCGCTGATCGCCAACGGGCACCACTGGGACCCCCGCTGGCCCGAGCCGCCCTTCCCGGGATCGGAGGACTTCCTCGGAGAGCAGATGCACGTCCACCACTACCGCGAGCCCGACCTCTTGCGGGGCAAGCGCGTCCTGGTGCTGGGGATCGGCAACTCGGCCACGGACATCGCGGTGGAGTCCTCCCGGGTCGCAGACGCCACCTTCCTGGCGATGCGCCGCGGCGCCTACGTCGTTCCCAAGTACCTGCGGGGGATGCCCACCGACGAGACCGGATCGGAGGCGCTATCCAGGTTGCCGCTGGCCGTGCAGCGCCGGATGTTCCTCTCGGCGCTGAAGACGGCGACGGGAGACGTCACCTCATACGGACTGCCCCAGCCCGATCACAAGCTGCTCGAGGCCCATCCGACGGTCTCCTCGGAGCTGCTGCCGCGGATCGGGCACGGCGACATCACCGTGAAGCCGAACATCGAGTGCTTCGTCGGGCACCGGGTGCGCTTCGCCGACGGCAGCGAGGAGGAGATCGACCTGGTCATCTACTGCACCGGCTACAGGATCACCGTCCCCTTCCTCGACCCGTCCCTTATCTCCGCCCCCGACAACCGCGTCGACCTCTACTGCCGCGTGGTCTCGGTCGAGCACCCCGGCCTCTACCTGATCGGCCTGATCCAGCCCCTGGGGGCGATCATGCCGATCGCCGAGCAGCAGTCCCACTGGGTCGCCGACCTACTCGAGGGCAGGGCCGCCCTGCCGGCGACCGAGCAGATGCGCAAGGAGATCGAGCGGACTCACACCAGGATGGCGCGCCGCTACGTCGCCTCGAAGCGTCACACGATCCAGGTCGACTTCCACCCCTACATGCGCGAGCTGCGCCGCGAGCGCCGCCGCGGCTCTCGCCGCCGAGGGCGCGGTCGCCGCTTCACCCCAAGCTCGCGAGAGTGATCTGAGTCACAGATAGGGTGACTCAATGAAGTCTCGGCGGCGGCGCTGCTAGTGCCCGGAGCGCTCGCGGGCCGGCTCCGCGGCCCCGCGCGCGTGAGCGAAGCCGGTGCGGGCCGGGGCCGGCGGCCTCAGCAACCGGGTGCGGGCGCCGGGGGGACAGGGCGGGAGCGCCTTGGCCGCGCCGCCTCCGTGGGGGCCGCGACGAGGGCCCTTGGGGCGCCGCGGCTGCGGGCGCCAGCGCCGGAAGCCACCATCGGAGTCCTCGGCTCCGTCGGCCTCAGGCGCGGGCTGCGAGGCCCACCAGACGAGCCAGATCGACCCGAGCACGGGGATCTTCAGGACCACGATCAGAAAAAAGATGGGCCAGAAACCCTCCACCTCCTCCAGTCTAGCCGTCCACGGGGCCCTGGCGAGAGTCCCGCACCAGGCCCCGGGCCCACGCCGCGAGCGCCTCGGTGTGGGCCTCCTCCAGTCCGAGCCTCGCCTCGGTCGGGACCAGCAGGGTCGGCTCCGGGCGCAAGCGGGCCCACTCGTAGCAGCTCTCATCGAAGGAGTCATCCACCCAGGCGAGGGCCCGGCCGTCGGCGGCCTCGGCCAGCGCCTCCAGCTTCCAGTGGGCGCTGCCGAACTGGGCGGCGCCGCCGAAGTACACGACGGGAAGCTCGGGCAAGCCGAGCATCTGCGGCAGGGTGTCGTTGGCGCGATCCTCCCAGCCGGTCGCCCAGATCAGCTCGTAGTGTTCGGAGAGTCGCAGCAGTCGCTGGCCCGCCTCCAGGGAGATGCAGTGCACCATGCCGTCGATCAGCTCGAAGCGGGCGAGGCTGCGGTCGGGGGGGTCCTCGAAGCCGAAGAGGCTGATGACGCCGTCGACGTCGACGGCGAGGATCGGTCGCTCGGCCATCGTCCCAGCCTATTTGCACGCCGGGGCGCCCGCCGCCCGCTACCATTCCCCGCCGTGCCCAACACGAACCAACTCGTCAGGAAGGGCCGCAAGCGCCCGAAGAAGAAGGTCACCACGCCCGGCCTGAAGTCGGGGCAGGGGCGCAAGAAGCGGGTCTCCGCGCCGCAGAGGCGCGGCGTCTGCACCAGGGTCGCCACGGTGACCCCGAAGAAGCCGAACTCGGCGCTTCGAAAGATCGCGCGTGTCCGCCTCACCAACGGGATGGAGGTCACGACCTACATCCCCGGCGAGGGCCACAACCTCCAGGAGCACTCGGTGGTGCTGGTCAGGGGCGGCCGCGTCAAGGATCTTCCGGGCGTCCGCTACAAGGTGGTCCGCGGAACCCTCGACGCAGCGGGGGTCTCCGACCGCCGCCAGGCACGCTCCCGCTACGGGGTCAAGCGCTAGCTCCGCCGATGCCGCGCCGCACCGCAGCCCAGATCCGGCCGATCGAGCCCGACTCCCGGCATCGCAGCCGGCTCGTTCAGCAGGTGATCAACAAGGTGATGAATCACGGCAAGAAGTCGCGCGCCGAGGAGATCGTCTACGACGCGCTGGCGCTGGTCGGGGAGCGCTCGGGCGAAGACCCCGTCGAGACCCTCGACAACGCGATCAAGCAGCTCACGCCGGTCTTGGAGGTTCGCTCCCGCCGGGTCGGCGGCGCCACCTACCAGGTGCCGGTCGAGGTCCCGGCCCGCCGCGCCCGGACCCTCGCCGTCCGCTGGCTGGTCGACTTCGCCCGCCGCCGCCGCGAGTACTCGATGGCCGAGCGTCTCGCGAACGAGATCCTCGACGCGACCAAGCAGCAGGGAAGCGCCTGGAAGCGCAAGGACGACATCTACCGGATGGCCCAGGCGAACAAGGCGTTCGCCCACTACCGCTGGTAGCCGGCTAGCTGCCGCCGGCCTCCTGCGAGGCTTTGCGGAGGCGACGCAGGCCCCTCCTCCTGCCTTTTCCCGCCGTCTCGGTTCCCCGGCGCTTGGCCTTCTCGGGTCCCGATCCCGGTCGCAGCGCCCGCAGCTGGTCCGAGGTCAGGGTCGCCAGGGTGCCGCCGCACACCGCGAGCACCAGGGCGCCGATCAGCTCCAGCCAGAAGCCTCCCTCGGGCACCGCCTTGGCGTCGACGAAGGACTGCCCAGCGTCGCTGAAGGTCCCGACCTTGCCCGCGTCGGGGACATCGATCAGCACGAAGAGCAGGATCGCCGCGCCGCCGGCGACCGCGACCGCGACCGCGGCGGGCTTCGACCCGGTGAAGATCGCGACGGCGAGCGCGACGATCGCAAATACTCCGAGGATGAGCATCGCGTACTGATGGCGGTCGGCCACGGTGGCGACCGCTCCGACCTTGCCGGTCACCTCGTCGACCGCGTCGAAGCGGAAGGTGTCCATCAGCTCGGATGCGATCAGCAGCGCGGCGCCGGCCAGGCAGGCGAGGGGGAGCAGGCGCTCGAGGCGCAGTCCCTCGCTCATGTGCCGCCCTCGGCCAGCGACGGCGCCTTGCCCGATTTCGAGGACCGGCGCCGGGCCCTTCGCCGAGCCGGCCGTCTCGCCTCCGAGCGGGCCGCGCGCAGGTCCAGCGAGAGCGCCGCGCCGCAGATCACCAGGCCGGCAGAGGCGGCGAGTTGCGCGT
Organism: Solirubrobacterales bacterium; assembly: GCA_038222365.1. Classification (GTDB taxonomy): domain Bacteria; phylum Actinomycetota; class Thermoleophilia; order Solirubrobacterales; family 70-9; genus JBBRHQ01. The sequence continues at coordinate 409 of JBBRHQ010000149.1, read as the reverse complement.
AGAAGCCCTCCCGCAGCACGGCGTGGGCGCCGGAGAAGCGCACCCCGGCGAGGCCGGCATCGAGGCCGCTGGGCATGTCGATCAGGAGGGTCACGGCGACCGCCGCCAGCCCGGCCAGCCCGACCAGCTCACCCGCCCGGCGCCGCTTCGCGAGGACGGCGACCGCGGCCATCACCACCGCGAACGCTGCGAGCGGGATCAGCAGATAGGAGTGCGCCTCACCCGCCCTCTCGAGGTCCACCTGCGGGGCTGAGGCGATCGCGGAAACCTGGTCGTAGCCCGGCTGGCCGATCTCGACCCCGCGGTAGTAGACGAACTGGGATACCACCAGGCAGGCGGCCGAGGCGATCGTCACCAGCAGCGCCCCACGCAGCGGGGTCAAAAGGCGGTCGAGCCGCCTCATGGCGCC
>JBBRHQ010000148.1:0-7478 GCA_038222365.1 Solirubrobacterales bacterium | reverse complement strand
GTCCGATCGCGCGAAGCCGTTGCCGGCCAGCTCGCGGCGGAGCTTGCGGCGGGCGTCGTGCAAGGTCTTATAGAGGGCACCGCGGGTGGTCTCGAGCCGCTCGGCGAGCACGTCGATCGGCACCTCGTTGAGCGCCAGCGCGACGAACACGGCGCGCTGGTGGGGCGTCAGCCTCTCTTCGATCGCCACCCGTAGGGCGTCCAGCAGCTCGCTCTGCTCCAGCCCCTCCTGGGCGGAGCTGCCGCGGTCGGCAATGCGGGTCCAACTCTCTGGCTCGAGCACCACCTCACGGCCTTGCCAGGCGCGTCGGCGCAGCTTCACTCCGGCCTCGAGCAAGGCGAACTTGTAGGCCCAGGTGGTGAAGCGGCTGGCGCCGCGAAAATCGTCGAGCTTGGCCAAGACTGCGATCAGGGCATCGTTGGCTGCCTGCATGGCGATGTCATCAAGCTCCTCGCCGCGAACGTAGGAGAGCGCGGCTCGGCGCCGCCCCAACTCGAACCGGGCCCCGCGCAGGAGCAGCGCATGCAGCTCGGCGACGGCCTGTTCATGCTCGACCCCCTCACCGCGCAGCGCCGAGATCCAGGCCTGCGACTGGGCTCTCGCTGGGGCCTCGCGATCCTGGAGCGTTTTCCTGGTGGCCAATGGCCCGGTCCTTTCCTGATCGCTCATATCCATCGACACAAAGGCTCGAGCCCAGACGCCTGCGAGGCAATGGGTGCCTACACCCATCGGGCTCACCCCTGGGCGAGCCCTGTCGATGCTGCCTTTACCTCACCCTGCGATGGGCCGGCGTGAATGGTCGTGCATCGCCATCGGCAGCGGTGTCGGTGCCCGCCCGACCTCAACCGCATCGAGGTAGTCGCGGCCGTCCTCGTAGCCGCGGCGGATCAGCTCGTCGCTGTGGGAGAAGTCGATCGGCGTGATCGCCAGCGGGCACGGCGGTGGCAAGACGATCAGCTCGGCGCGGTCGCGCAACACGTCAACCTCGACCAGGAGCCTCGCCATGACCAGCAGGCTCATCGCGTGCAGAAGCATCGCCACCACGCCGCGCGGTGCCATCGGGAGATCACAGGCATTCCCGGCGGGGAGGACATAGATCCGCTCCGCGCCAAGCTCGATTGCATCGGCGATCGGGGCGTTATTCGAGACGCCGCCGTCGATCAGCTTGCGACCGTCCCGTTCGATCGCCGGGAAGACGCCGGGGATCGCGGCGCTGGCCATCACCGCCTCCACCGTGTTTCCGCGCGAGAGGCGGATCTCTCGCCCGCTGAGGAGGTCGGTGGCAATCACGTGCAGCGGGACCGGTGCCACCTGAAGCGTCGCGAACTCGGTGTGGGCATTGACCAGCTCACGCAGCCCCCGGTCGGAGACCAGGTGATCGCGGGCCCCGAAGAAGCCGAAGAACCCGGTCAGCGGGTTGAGCGGGAAGACCTGACCGCGACCGATGCCATGCCAGACCGCGGCCAGCTCATCCGCGGTCTCCGGTCGCGGCGGGCGAGAGGCGATGAACGCGCCGTTTATGGCCCCCGCCGAGGTTCCTACGATCAGGTCCGGAGCCACCCCACGCTCATAGAGCGCCCGCAGCATCCCGACCTGCACGGCGCCGAGGCTGGCGCCGCCGCTGAGGACGAAGGCTGTCTTGGGGGCGTCGCTCATGTCGGGTTGGCGTCCCTTGCCACAACTTTTCTTACCGAGAGTAAGAACGGCATCCAGACCGACGCAGAAGGGTGATGGCTCCTATCGAGAGCTTGATCGAAGGAGAGGCAATGCCCGATCACGAAATGCCCAATCCCGAAACATTCATCATCGTTGGCGCCGGTCTGGCCGGCGCAAAAGCCGCAGAGGCTCTCCGTCAGGAGGGCTTCGACGGTCGCCTGATCCTGATCGGCGACGAGCCCGAGCGCCCCTACGAGCGCCCCCCGCTCTCGAAGGACTACCTGCGGGGCGAGGCTACGGAGGGGCCCTACGTCCACCCGGAGAGCTTCTATCCCGACAACGAGATCGAGCTCTGGACCTCGACCCGGGTCACCGGCATCGAAACCGGCTTGCGCGAGCTCCTGCTCGAGGGTGATCGACGTCTGGGCTACGACCGCCTCCTGCTAACGACCGGCGCCCGGCCGCGCCGGCTCGACATCCCGGGCGCCGAGCTCGAAGGCATCCACTATCTGCGTACCCTCGCCGACTCCGATCGGATCGGCGCACGATTCGGGGACGGCCAGCGACTTGTAGTGGTCGGCTCCGGCTGGATCGGCGCCGAGATCGCCGCCTCGGCTCGCCAGAAAGGATGTGATGTGACGATGCTCGAGATGGCCTCGCTCCCCTTGGAGCGGGTGCTCGGCCCCGAGGTGGGCCGGATCTACCTCGACCTCCACCGCGAGCACGGCGTCGAGTTCCTGCCCGAGACCACGCTCGAGCGCTTCGAAGGGGAGGGCTCAGTGGAGCGAGTCCTAACTGGGGACGGAGCCTCGATCGAGACCGATTTCGTCGTCGTCGGCATCGGGGTCGCGCCTCGCACCGGCCTGATCGAGACGGCCGGTCTTCGCGTCGACAACGGCATCGTCGTCGACGAGCGCCTCGAGTCCAGCACCCCTGGCGTCTTCGCCGCGGGCGACGTCGCCAACGCCCACCATCCCTTCTACGGACGCCACCTCCGGGTCGAGCACTGGGCCAACGCGCTCAAGCAGGGCCCGGTCGCGGCCAGGGCGATGCTCGGCAAGCCGGCCAGCTATGAGGAGATCCCCTACTTCTTCTCCGACCAATACGACGCCGGGATGGAATACAGCGGCTTCGCCACAGAATGGGATGAGGTCGTCTTTCGCGGTGATGTCGCCGCCCGCGAGTTCGTCGCCTTCTGGCTCAAGGATGGGCGACTCGTCGCTGGCATGAACATGAACGTCTGGGACGTCAGCGAGCCGATTCGGGAGCTGATCCGTTCGCGGCAACCCCTGGAGCCCGGTGCGCTTACCGATCCCGGGATCCCGCTCACGCAGATACTCGAGCCCAAACCCGAGGCCACCGAGGCCCAGACAGAGGCTCTGAGCGAATGGGCCTCGGAGGGGGGATCGTCTTGAACAGGCTCCGGCACCTTCATCAGGCGGGCGTGTCGATTTGGCTTGACGACCTCTCGCGCGAGTTGCTGGAGAGCGGCGAGTTTGAGCGCTTGGCGCGGGAATCGGCGGTCACCGGGGCCACCTCAAACCCAACGATTTTCGCCAAGGCGATCACCAGCTCCGAGCGCTACGACGACCAGCTGCGCGACACCCTCGCTTCCGGCTCCGAGGATCCGCGGGACATATTCTTCGAGCTGGCCCTGGAGGACGTTCGAAGGGCAGCCGGAATTCTGCACCCCGTCTTTGAGGCCAGTGGGGGGCGCGACGGCTTCGTCTCGTTCGAGTGCACTCCCGACCTTGCCGAGGATGCCGAGGCGACGGTAATGCAGGCGCTCGAGGTCCGGAATCGGCTCGACGCGCCAAACCTGCTGATCAAGGTCGCAGCGACTGATGCGGGGATCAGGGCGATACAGGAGCTGACGGCGGGCGGCGTGAGCGTCAACGTCACACTGCTCTTCTCACTGCGGCGATACGAACAGGCAATCAATGCCTACATGGACGGCCTGGAACGGCGCGTCGCCGCCGGTAGGCCACTGGCCGGCATCTCCTCGGTGGCATCGTTCTTCGTCTCGCGGGTCGATGCAGCGGTCGACGCCCAGCTCGCGCCCGACTCGCCTCTGCGGGGGCGGATCGCGATCGCCAACGCCCAGCGGGCCTACGCTCGCTACCTGGGGACGATCGACGGGTCGCGCTGGAAGAGGCTCGAGACCCAGGGAGCCCGGCCCCAGCGCCCGCTGTGGGCCAGCACCGCCACCAAGGATCCGGCCTACTCCGACATCCGCTACGTCCAAGGGCTGATTGCCGCTGACGTGATCAACACGATGCCGCCGGGAACCCTGCGGGCCTTCGCCGACCACGGGGACGTGCTCGGCTCGCTGGGCGCCGACGCCGGCCCGGCCGAGCGCCTCGTAGGCGAGCTCGGCGAGGAAGGCGTGAACCTCGACGCGGTCACGGCGGAGCTCGAACGCAACGGGGTCGAGTCCTTCCTCGACTCCTACCGCGAGCTGCTTGGCTGCATCGAAATAAGGATCGCCGAATTGAGAGTCGCGGCCGGCGGCGCCCCCTTCGAAAGGCGGGTCGGGCAATGAGCGCGCGCGCCGAAGAAACCCGATGCGGCGCCGGGCCGGATGCGAGCGAGCGTCATCTGCATGCCCTGCCGGACCGCGCGACCGTGGACCTCGACGCCGCTGAGGCCGCGGCTCGCAGCCTGCTGGCTGCCCTCGGCGCAGACCTCGAGACCGCAGGGTTGAGGGAAACGCCGCGACGGATCGCCCGCGCCTACGCAGAGCTGCTCACGCCGATCGCCTTCAACGCCACCACCTTTCCCAACGACAAGGGCTACGACGAGCTCGTCGTGGTGCGCGACATCCCCTTCCAGTCGCTTTGCATGCACCACATGCTGCCGTTTCATGGGGTCGCCCATGTCGCCTATCTGCCAGGCTCGCGGATCATCGGGCTGTCGAAGCTGGGCCGCGTGGTCGACCTCTTCGCCCGCGATCTGCAAGTCCAGGAGCGCCTCACGACCCAGGTCGCCGATTGGCTCGACGCGCAGCTGGCTCCGCGAGGCGTTGGCGTCATCGTCGAGGCCGACCACCTCTGCATGTCCCTGCGGGGGGTCCAGAAAGCCGGCTCACGAACCGTCACCTCCGCCCTGCGAGGCTCGGTGAAGGAGGACTCGAGGACTCGACAGGAGTTCATCAGCCTGGTGCACGGCCGCTGACGGCGCAATCCGGCTCGTCGGCAATGTGCCCGTCCAACATCCGGCTTAGAAGGCCGGCGCTCTATCCAGCTGAGCTACGGGGCCTGAACTCACTCTACGGCCCCCCGCTAGGAATTTGAGCCGCTGCTTCCCAGCTTCATGCAGCCCGCAAGTGAGAGCTTGCCCTTGACCTTGTAGACGTAGTCGGGCTGGGGGGTGATGTCGTCTTCGGAGATGATCTCCTCGACAGCCGGGTCGGACTTGATCCAGGCGCGGATCGGGTAGCGGTAGAGGGAGTCGGGCGAGTCCTGGGTGTACTGGCTGATCACCAGGAAGTCGTAATTGCCGGCGTTGACCTCGCGGCGGAAGGCGCGACAGCTCGCGGCCAGCCGGTACTGGCCGTTGGGACCGGGCACGGCGATGAACTGGACGCGGTTGGAGAGATCGGCGCCGAAATAGCCGTACTGGCCGAAGAAGATCTCTCCCGAGCCGGAGATGCCGATCCGGCGATCGCGCTGCTTGCGGGCGAAGTCATATGCCTTCTGCGGGCCCCCATCCTGGAGGAAGAGCTTCGAGTTCGTGTAGTGGTTGTCGAAGTACTGGACCTCCTGGGCGCGGCCGAGGATGATCCCGAGAGCGACCACGGCTGCGATCACCGCGCCGATCGCCACCGGGCGGATCCTCCCCTCGCCGCGCAGGTACTCGACCACGCCGGGCGCCCAGATCAGCGCCAGGGTGATGAAAACCGTCCCGGCGAGGTAGCCCGGGTACCACTTCGGCGTGCTCAGCACCGTGATCGCGTAGATCAGGGTGAGGAAGAGCAGGGTGATGCGGGCCCGCTTCTCCGGCGCCCGCAGCGGCCGGACGATCGGCAACAGCCCGAGCGCCAGCGCCAGGCCCGGGATCAGATATCGGGTGTTGGTGAAGAAACCGGTCGGCGAGCCCTCCTGACCGGCCGCGGTCAGCGGCGTGAAGACGTAGACGACCGCGGTCAGCAGCGCCGCCGCCCCGATCACCCGCAGGATTCTGTTCCTCGATCGGAACAGCAGGTAGACGGCGGCGGCGAAGGCGATCACCAGGATCAGCGGAAAGAGCGGGCCGAGGGCGTTGTCGAGCTCGGGAAAGAACCATTTGCGGTAGATCGTCGGCTCGGTCAGGTAGTGGGCGACGCTGAACCGCGGCCGCGGGTCGAGCGGCATCTGATCGGGCCGGGGCAGGTGCAGCGGTCCCCAGCCGATCTGCGGGAGCGGGTTGCCCCCGGTCTTGATCGCCGCCCGCACGTACCAGTAGCCGCCGACCACGAACATCGCCGCCCCCATCACCCAGGCGGTGGTCAGGCGCCGGCCGCGGCCGCTGAAGATCACCACCCCTGCGGCGATCACGGCGACCGGCGCCAGGAAGGTGAGCTTCACCGAGATCGATAGGCCGGCGGCGATCCCGGCCATGATCAGCGGCCCCTTGTCGAGCAGTGCCGCCTCGGGATCGGGCGTCTCCTCGACCGCCCCGGCCTTCGGTGCGCGCCGCTGGTGGCCGTTGATCAGGAAGGCGACGAAGACGATCAGGAAGGCGAGCCCCATGATGTCGTTGCGCCCCTCCCCCGGCTGGGTCTCGATCATCACCCCGGAGTCGAGGACGATCGCCGTCGCGACCAGGGTCGCCGGGCCGACCCGGTAGGGGCGGCCGATGCAGTACGCGGCTAGCAGGGCGACCGCCAGCCAGAACATGTTGATTAGAGGCGAGAGCCAGTCGCTCTTCATCAGGACGATCGCCGAGCCGTGGATCAGCTCCGAGCTCTGCGGGTAGAACCAGGCGGCGAGCCGCAGCGGATCGGTCAGGTAGAGGTGCCAGATCGAGCCCTCCTGGGCGAACCGCGCCGCAAAGGGCATGTGGTACCAGGTGGTGTCGCCGCCGAACATCCCCTGGTCGAGGCTGAGGAGCGAGGGGAAGGTCCACTCAGCGACGGTGAAGGAGGCCACGGCGAGCCCGATCAGCAGGGCGAGCTTCTGCACCTGCGGCGCCTCGATCGGGCGGGCCTCGGCCGGCGCGCGCCGCCGGCCGACCAGCGCCGCGAGCAGGCCGACTGCGATGCAGACGACGACAATCCAGCCGAGCCTCAGGATGCTCAGCGTGCCGAGCAGCTCGAGCGAGACGATCAGCAGCGCCACCGCGATCGTGACGTCGGCGAGGCGCGCCAGGGCGCCGGAGAACTCCGGCACGATCCAGCGGCGCAGCCAGTAGCCGCCGAGCCCGAGGGAGGCGGCTATTCCCACGACCGCGAGGCAGCCGCCTATGTAGGAGCCCAGGGTCGGCGTCACAGCGGCGGAATGCTAGAGGACCGAGTGGTCCCCGAACCGTGGCATCGGGCGCCGGCGGAACCGTTCGAAGGAGCTAGCCTCCGGCGGCGGAGACCCCGGTCGGGATCTGGCAGGCGACGCCGGTGCCGGCGAGGCCGCAGTAGCCGTTGGGCACCTTGTGCAGGTACTGCTGGTGGTAGTCCTCGGCGTAATAGAAGGGGCCCGCGAGCTCGATTTCGGTGGTCACCGGGTCCTTGCCGGCGGCGCTCAGCGCCTCGTCATAGGAGCGAAGCGCCGCCTCCGCCGTCGCCTTCTGCTGCTCGTCGGCGTAGTAGATGCCGGAGCGATACTGGGTGCCGACGTCGTTGCCTTGGC
>JBBRHQ010000147.1:0-7485 GCA_038222365.1 Solirubrobacterales bacterium | reverse complement strand
GAAGACGAAGGACTACTCGCCCGACGTGACCGGTGCCACGGCGGAGCGGATCGTCCGCCGCCAAAAGCACTCGCGCAGGCCGTTCTTCGTCTGGTGGTCTCCGGCGGCTCCGCACCGCGAGGACGTCGCGACGACGATCCTCGGCCGTCCCGGCGCGGACCCGCGCCCCGCGCCCCGCTATCGCGGGCGCTCCGAGCACTTCGTCCTGCCCCGGCCGCCGTCCTTCAACCACAGCGACCCGGCCGACGCCGACAATCTCGTGGCCCAGCTGCCGAGCATGAGCGACGCCCAGATCCACCAGCTGGAGCTCGACTACCAGGGCCGCCTCGGATCCCTGCTCGCGGTCGACGATCATGTCGCCAAGCTGGTGCGGACCCTGAAGCGGACCGGGCAATATCGCAACACGCTGATCGCTTTCGTCTCCGATAACGGCTGGGTCCAGGGGCAGCATCGCATCCTGGGCGACAAGTTCACCCCGTATGACGAGTCGATCCACGTGCCCTTCATCCTCAGCGGGCCCGGGATCCCGAAGGGCCGGACGATCAGCAGGCAGGTTTCGAACATCGATTTCGCGAGCACCCTCCTCGACGCCGCCGGCGCCCGCGCCGGACGCACCCAGGACGGGATCTCGCTGCTACCCGTGGCGCGCCACCCCGGCCGTGCCCCGAGGCGGGCGATCGAGCTCGAGGCGACGGCCCCCCTGTTCGCGGCTGACGGGTTCCCGATGGCCTACGACAAGCCCTACACCGGGGTGCGCACCAACCGCTACAAGTACGTCGTCTGGAGCTACGGCGCGAAGGAGCTGTACGACCTGCGCAAGGATCCGTACGAGATGCACAACGTCATCACCGACCCCGGCTATGCCTCGGTTCGCGGCCGGCTCGCGCACAAGCTGAAGCAGCTCCGGGACTGCCGCGGGAACGGCTGCACGATCGCGCCCTGAGCTTTATCGAAGCGCTCAAGGTCTCCCCCTCCGGGCCGATATCCCCACTGGAAATGGAATATGGCCAAGAGGCTCCGGCCACACATCCCCAGAGGGTTGCGATCGAGACCGCGGACCAGCGCATCACCGGCGAGGTGATGCTGCCCAGCGAGGGCTACCGGAGTCGTTTCTCGGATCTGCTGAACCGCCAGGACCTGCTCTTCGTCCCGGTGATCAACGCCGAGATCTCCTCGCTTCACGGCGACCGGGTGGACGTGAGGCCGTTCGTCGCGGTCGCACGCGACCACATCCGATTCGCCTACGAGCTGAGCTGAACAGCCGCGATCAGCCGGCCAACCAGCGGGCGGGGTTCTCGGTCAGGATCGCCTCGAGCGCCTCTTCCGCCACTCCCCCCTGGCGCAGTCCGGGGAGGACACCCTCCCAGAGGAAGGCCATGTGCCAGTCCGGGACCATCGAGCGCATCTCCTCCGGAAACCAGTCGAAGGCCGCGACGGAATCCTGGGAGATCGTCATCCGATCCGTGTGGCCGCGCCGGCAGAGCTCGACCAGGGTCGCGTTTCGCCTCTCGGTCGGCAGGATGATGTCGAGGCCGTATCGATCCATTCCTATGAACGGACCGCGAGAGAGCAGCTCCTCGATGTAGTCGAGATCGTCGGTGTCGCCGGTGTGGGCGATCTGCACCTTGGCCGGATCGACGCCCTCCTCGTCGAGGACGTCCATGATCTCGAGCCCACGCCGAGTGCGGGGATGGGAGTGGGCCATGATCGGCCGCCCGGTCCTGAGGCTGGCGCGGGCGGCCGCTCTGAGGACCTTCTCGATCTGCTCGGTGACGCCCGGCTCGTCCACCGCACACTTCAGGAAGGCGGCCTTGACGTCGGTTCCCTGGATCCCGACCTCGATGTCGTGGACGAAGGCGTCCGCCAGGTAGTCGATGTCGCGGTTGGCGAGATGCTGCGGGAGGAAGGTGTAATGGGCGCCGTAGATGCCGGTGCACATGACCAGCTGGATGCCGGTCTCGGCGACCACCTCGCGGGAAAAGACGACGCTTCGGCCGAGGTCCATGCAGGCGGGATCGACGATCGTCCTCACCCCGTGCTCCATTGCCCGCCGCACCTCGGCGATCGCAGCCGTTCGCTCGGACTCGGGGTCATAGAGATGGGGGAACTGCTCCCGCACGGCCTCCGACGTCGTCCTCAGGTGCTCATGCGCCAGGGTGAGCCCAAGGTCTCCCGCCTCGACTGGCCCCGACACCGTCTCGATCAGCGGCATGGAGGCATCCTATGCGCAGTCAGCCGTGGCGGAGCAGGCGGCGGACGGCGCCCATCATCTCCTCGGTGCGGTCGCCCTGAAGCGACTTCTCAGCGTCGAGGACACAGTGCTTGGCGTGATCCTCGAGCAGCTCCAGCGCGACCTTGTCGAGGGCCGCCTGGGCGGCGGTGATCTGGGTGAGCACCTCGATGCAGTAGCGGTCCTCCTCGACCATCCGCTCGAGTCCGCGGACCTGGCCTTCGACCCGTCGAAGGCGCTTCAGCAGTGGAACTTTGTTTGCGGTGTAGCCCGGCATCGGGTACAGATGATACCCCGGGGGGGTGTCCGAGCCGACGGTTAGGGCTTACGCCGTGAGACCTGCACGAAGCCGTACCAGGCGGGCTTCGGGGTGCCCGCCGCCGTGAACAGGCCGGAGGAGTGGCAGTAGAAGCAGGCGGGCTTGCTCGCCGGGATGTCGTCCCAGGAGAACCAGTAGGTCCTGGTGACCTTCCAGCGGCGCCAGTTGGACTTCAGCAGCCTGTAGGCCCCGACCAGCGCCTTCTTCTGGCCCTGCGGTCCCTTCTCATAGCTCGTGTCGCCCAGTCCCGAGCCCCAGCCGAACTCGTCCAGCCACAGGGGAGTGCGCGCGTCCCCGTGCTTCCTCATGATCGAGCGGATCTCGATGATCTGCGAGCGCATGTCCTGAGGGTCGGCCGCGTAGGGGTGCAGCCCGAGCACGTCGAAGCTCGACTTCACCCCCTTGATCTTGTAGAGCCGCTTCAGGAAGCCACTCGCGAAATAGGTGTTGGGCAGCCTCGGCCGCCCGAAGAGGCCGCCGGTGACGACCGTCGCTCCATGATCGGCCCGCTTCATCGCACGGCTCGAGGCCTTCAGCAGCTTCGCGTATCCGGACACGGAAACCGGCTCGGTGTACCAGATGGAGTTCTCCTCGTTCCAGATCTGCCAGGCGCGGATCGGCAGGTAGGGCAGGGTGGGGAACTTGCGCCAGAAGGCGCCGTGCGGCCCGTAGCGGGCGACCGCGGCCTTCAGGAAGGCGCTCCAGGCGGTCCGCTGCGCGGCGTTCTTGATCGGCAGCGTCTTCTCGGAGACCCCCAGCCAGGAGGGCGTCGAGTAGAGGACCGGAAGAACGGACAGGTTCGCCTGGGCGGCGAGGGCGACCTCGAAGTCGAAGTAGGTCCAGTTCGGAGGACTGCCGAATTTCGGCCAGATCGTGCTCCACCCGAACGGGATCCTGTAGGAGCGGATGCCGCCCCGCTTCATGCGGGCGAACTCGGCGGGAGAGGGCAGCCCGCTGTTCGGGCTGATCCCGAAGAAACGAGACGGGAGCTTCGGCTTCTTGTGGTGCTTCTTCTGCTTGTGGTGGTGCCCGGCGGTGACTGCGCTGGGAGCGAGCGCGACTGATTCGGCCCCGATCGCGAGCAGACAGACGACCACCGCCAGCCCCAACGGCCTGCGGTGTCCTCTCCAAGCGCGTGCGCGGCGCCTCGATCTTCCTCCTGCCGGAAGCATTCCACCCCATCCTACCCATGTCTCCGAGAAACCAATCCCAGCTCGAGCTCGGTTTATGGTCTCGGGTCAGGGGTACCCGCTGGGCACGGACCGGTCGAGCCCCCCAAGCTGGAAGTCAGTATTCGCGATTACTATCGAGTCGGTTAGGGTGAGCGTCAGTTTCGGGGCTCCGCCACGTTGTTGAAATGAGTCCCGCTGGCGAGTGAGAGCGAGCATCGACCGGAAATGGCGGTGCTGGCAAGTCGATTCCGGCTGGAGAGTTGCTATCCCAGAACAAGCGCTTCCATTCCCCAAGAGCAGTCAATCTCCCGATCCGGTGCCGCCCGCGGGGCTGGCGATAGTCGCCGAGGGAGAGCCCGAGCCGAACGATCGACCGATGGGCGCCCCGGCGGTGAGCGTGATCATCCCGGCCCTCAACGAAGCCGAGAACCTCCCCCACGTGCTGCCCAGGGTTCCCGCCTGGGTCGACGAGGTGATCCTGGTCGATGACCACTCCACCGATCAGACCGTCGCCGTCGCCCAGGACCTGCTGCCGGATGTCCGCATCGTCGCCAACCGGCGGGCGCCCGGCAAGGGAAACGCCCTGCGGGCCGGATGGGAGGCGGCGAGGGGGGAGATCATCGTCCAGGTTGACGCCGACGGCTCCGAGGACCCGGCCGAGATACACGTGTTCGTCGGCGCGCTGCTCGCCGGGGCCGACTACGCCAAGGGGTCGCGGTTCATCCCGGGCGGCGGCACCGCCGACATGACCGCGCTGCGAAAGGCGGGCAACCGGGTCTTCGTATGGATGGTCAGGGCGCTGTTCGGAGCCCGGTTCACGGACCTCTGCTACGGATACAACGGTTTCTGGGCTCGGGTCGTGCCGAAGCTCCAGATCGATGCTGACGGCTTCGAGGTCGAGGCAATGCTTAACATCAGGGCCGTGCGAAACGGACTGCGGATCTCCGAGGTACCGAGCTTCGAGGCCGAGCGGGTCCACGGCGAGGGCAGGCTGGTGACCTTTCCCGACGGATGGCGGGTGTTGCGCACGATCGCCAGGGAGTGGCGCACCGCCCGCCGCGAGCAGAGAGGAGGGCGCTGATGCCGTCCGATACCGACGGCCCAGCGGCGAACGGCAACGGCGGGCGACAGGCCAAGAAACGCAAGGTCCTGATCGTGGTCGGGACCCGGCCCGGCGCGATCAAGATGGCCCCGGTGGTTCGCGCCATCGAGCAGCGTCCGGAGTTCGAGGTGCGGCTCTGCGCCACGGCGCAGCATCGCGAGCTGCTCGACCAGGTGATGATGACCTTCCAGCTGAAGCCCGACTACGACCTCGACATCATGGTCCACGGGCAGTCGCTGACCGGGATCGCCCGCTCGGTGATGAAGGGCATCGAGGAGGTGATCCAGCAGGAGCGCCCGGAGTGGGTCCTGGTCCAGGGCGACACCACGACTTCAATGTCGGCGAGCCTCGCCGCGTTCCACGAGGGAGTCCGCCTTGGTCACGTCGAGGCCGGCCTGCGAACGCAGCAGATCCACTCGCCGTTCCCCGAGGAAGGCAACCGCCGGATTTCGGCAGCGGTCTCCGAGATCCACTTCGCGCCGACCGAGTGGGCGGCGGAGAACCTGCGGCGAGAGGGGATCTCGGCCGACGCGGTCGTGGTAACCGGCAACACCGTGATCGACGCTCTGCATCAGATGGCGAAGATCCCCTTCGACCATCACGCCGCCGGGCTGTCGCACCTCGCCCCCAACGGGGAGCGCCTTGTGCTGGTCACCGCCCACCGGCGGGAAAATCTCGGCGCCCCTATGGAGCAGGTCTGCGAGGGGCTCCGCGACGCCGCCGAGCGCCACCCCGACACCCATTTCGCCTGCCCCGTCCACCTCAATCCCAGGGCCCGCACCCCGTTCTTCCGGATCCTCTCGGGGCTGCCCAACGTCAGCCTGCTTCCGCCCCTGGACTACCCCTCGCTCGTCTGGATCCTCAACAAGAGCCACTTCGTGGTCACCGACTCCGGCGGGCTTCAGGAAGAGGCGGCCGGCCTTGGCAAGCCGGTGCTGGTGATGCGTGAGTGGACGGAGCGCCCGGAGGGAGTTCACGCCGGGATCGCCAGGCTGATCGGCACCGAGAAGGAGAGCGTCTTCGGCTCGATCGACGCGCTGCTGGCCAGCGACGGGTCCTACCAGATGATGGCCTCGGCGGACTCGATATACGGGGATGGCAATGCTGCCCCGCGGATTGCCGCCGCGCTGGTCGACCACTCGGCGCTGCCGCCAGACCGCGAGGTGGTCCATATGGAGGCGATGTCTGCCTCACTCGGAATGGACCTGCTCACACGACGGTTTCGAAGCTCCAGCCGCGGTGACGTCCCCGCGCCTGACAGGCCCTCGTCCTGAGCGGGCAGGGCGCGGAAAGACAGATGGGCGGGCAGGAAAGGGGGCCCGTGGCCCCGGTTTCAAGCGAAGGCGAAATTCCCGACGAGCTTCGCGGCTGGCTTGGCACCGGGCCGATCCAGGCGCCCTCCGGAGCCTTCTATGCCTGGATCGACGAGCACACTGGGGAGGGGTCCTTCGAGTACCCCGAAATCACCGGCTACGCGCTCACCTACATCGCCGGTAGGCCCGACCCCGGCCCGGAGGAGCTTCGGCGCGCGCGCGCCGCGGCGGAATGGCTCACGGAGCGTCTCGCTCGCGGGGAGCTGCGGGCCCGGGCCGGTTGGGACGACGAGGCGATCTACAGCTTCGACCTGGCGATGATCTCGAATGGCCTGATCTCCTTCGGTAGGAGTCAGGGGATCGCCCGCCATCTCGAGGCAGGCCTGGAGCTGGCGGGAATGCTCGCCGGCGCTGCGGTTGGCCCGGGCGGTCTGGGGCCAATCTTCGGCGGAGGCGGCGAGACGTCGAGGGGCGGCTGGTCGGCCGAGGGCCGAGCGCATCTGGTCAAGGCCGTCCAGTGTCTTCTGGCGGCGGGGGAGGCGGGATTGGCCGGGGCCCGGGAGGCCGCCCGTCGCCTGGTCGAGGAGATTTCGGGCATGCAGGGGCGCGATGGCTCCTTCCGCACCCAGCCCGACAGCGAGGGAGTGATGCTGCACGCCCACCTCTACGCGGCTGAAGGGCTGTGGATCTGGGCCTCGGCAGAGAGCGACTCCGCAGCCGCCCATCGGGCCCGCCGCGCGACCGACTGGGCCTGGGAGCAGCAGCTACCCAGCGGCGGGTTCCCGCGCTCGATCGGCTTTCCCGAGGGGGGTGGCGAGGTCGAGCAGTGCGATGCGTCGGCCCAGGCGATACGGATGGCTGCGACCCTGCCTTCCGCTCCCCATCGGCTCGATCAGGCCGTCGCCCGGCAGGCGGCGCTGGTGCGACCGGCCCCGGGGGGATCAGCGCTCGTCTATCAGCCGGAGTCCGGGTCCGCCCACCACAACGCCTGGACGACGATGTTCACGGCGCAGGCGATCGAGTGGGCGAAGTCGGGGCCGACCGGCTGGAGGACCCTGGTCTGACGGGGGTGGTCCCCAGGCCCGAGGTCCACTGGAGCGAAGCGGATGCGAATCGCGATCGTCGCCCCCCTCTATCGCCCGGCGATCGGGGGTGTCGAGACCCACGTCGAGCAGCTCGCCACCCGGCTCGCGGCTTCGGGACACGAAGTCGAGGTCCTCGTCCAGACCGGGGACCGCGAACTGCCCTCACCCGAGCGCCTCGACGGGGTCCTGGTGAGGCGTTTCGGGGTGATCGCGCCGAGCGCTCACTACCCCCTCGCTCCCGGCCTCGCGGGCTTCCTGCGCCGC
>JBBRHQ010000146.1:0-7501 GCA_038222365.1 Solirubrobacterales bacterium | reverse complement strand
CTTCGACCAGACGACGGTCGGGGTCGACCCGGTGATCATGCTGACCGGCCCGATCCCGGCGACCCAGAAGCTCCTCGACCGCAACGGGATGTCGATCGGCGACATCGACCTGATCGAGATCAACGAGGCCTTCGCCTCGGTGCTCGCCGCCTGGCGCCGCGAGCACGATCCCGACATGGACCGGGTCAACGTCAACGGCGGGGCGATCGCCCTGGGGCATCCGCTGGGGTCCACCGGAGCGCGGCTGATCACCACGCTGCTGCACGAGATGGAGCGCTCCGATGTGGAAATGGGCCTGGTGACGATGTGCTGCGGCGGCGGCCTCGGCACCGGGACGCTGATCCAGCGGGTCTGAGCAGAGTTTCGCCGAAAATGCGTCGAGGCGGGTTGCGCTTCGCGGCTCGCCGCTGCAGACTCGGCTCGGGATCATCCATGCCGGACGAATGAGGGAGTGAGATGCTCGAACGGGTCAGGCGGGGGTTCAGCTTCGCCAACGTGATGTCGGTGATCGCCGTGTTCCTGGCGCTGGGCGGCACCGCCTATGCCTTCCACTTGGGGCGAAACAGCGTCGGGCCCAACCAGTTGAAGCGCAACGCCGTCAGCAGCCCCAAGGTCAAGAACAACTCGCTCAAAGGCCTTGATATCCGGCAATCGACCCTGAGGAAGGTGAGGGCCGCCAACGTTTACAGCATCGGCACGACCGGGTCCAACTGCCATGCCGCGCACCCGTTCCCCCGTGGCGTCAGCACGGACCACATCGGTCAGGGAATCTGCGAGGTGGCCTTTCCTCGCAACATCAGCAAATGCGACGCCAGCGTCGAGGTCGACATCCGCGGCGTCAACCTGATCCTCCTCGACAACCCCAGTTCACGGATCGTCCGCTTCACCGGCGAGGGGCCGAAGAAGCTGGAGGTCGACACCTTCAACGGGGCAGGGAGCACCTCCAACGAGCCCTTTGATCTGGTGTTGGTCTGCTAGCCGGTTCGGGCCCTGCCGCCTGGCTGCCCGGCCAGTTGGGGCTATAAGGTGTTGCGCCGATGGACCTGACCCTCTCGCCCTCCGAGGTCGAGCTGCGTGACGAGCTGCGCGCCTGGCTCGAAGCCAACGATCCCGGGCCGGAGCCCGAGGAGCTCGACCAGGTGATCCCTTTCAGGGCCGAGTGGCAGCGGCGCATGCACGAGGCCGGCTGGGCCGGCGTCTCCTGGCCGAAGGAGTACGGAGGGCGCGGGGCGACGATGATCGAGCAGGCGATCTTCGCCCAGGAGATGGCCCGCGCCGAGGTGCCGGCTCCCGCCAACGTGCTGGGGTTGGCGATGGGCGGGCCGGTGGTCATCGCGCATGGCACCGAGGAGCAGAAGAAGCGCTACCTGGAGCCGATCCTCAGCGCCGAGGAGATCTGGTGCCAGGGGTTCTCCGAACCCGAGTCGGGCTCCGATCTGGCCTCGCTGAAGACGAAGGCGGTCAAGGACGGCGACCAGTGGGTGGTCACCGGGCAGAAGGTCTGGACGACGCTGGCCCAGTTCGCCAAGTGGTGCATGCTGGTCGCCCGCACCGACCCCGACGCTCCCAAGCACAAGGGCCTCACCTACTTCCTGATGGACATGGAGCAGGAGGGGGTCCAGGTTCGCCCGCTGGTGCAGATCACCGGAGAGGGCGAGTTCAACGAGTTGTTCATCGAGGAGGCCCGGATCCCCGAGGAGAACATCGTCGGCGGGGTCGGTGACGGCTGGCAGGTGGCGATCACGACCCTGATGAACGAGCGCGCCGGGCTCGCCTTCAGCGCCGTGGTCGGGATTCAGAACAACCTGAGGCGCCTCTCCAAGCTGGCGCGGGAGACAAGGCTGAACGGCGGCTCGGTCGCCGAAGACGCCTACTACCGCCAGCGGATCGCCCAGCTCAACATCGAGGCCGAGACGATGAGGATCAACGCCTACCGGGGGCTGACCAAGACGATGCAGACCGGCACCCCCGGCCCCGAGGGCTCGCTCGGCAAGTGGCAGTGGGCCGACATTAACCAGGGAATCGCCGAGCTGGCGCTGGAGATCGAAGGCGCCTACGCGCCGCTCGGCCGCGGCGACGAGCACGCGGTCGACAACGGCAGCTGGCAGTACTCCTTCCTGCGCTCCCGGGCCAACTCGATCGAGGGCGGCACGACGGAGATCCTCAAGAACATCATTGCCGAGCGGGTGCTGGGGCTCCCCAAGCTGCGATGAACAACTGCCGCCCGCGTACTCTGCTCTCGCGAGACCGGAATAAATGCGCCGCCTCCTCCGCTCCCGCTCGCTCGCGCCCACAATCACCGATCATCTCGCTCGCTCGCTCCCGCGTCCGGGGGCGGCTTGGCGTTGCGCGAACCCGAAGCAGCAGGTGAACGCGCATGTACTTTGACTTTAACGATGAGCAGCGGGCGATTCAGGAGGCGGCCAAGCAGTTCCTCGCCGCCCGCTACAAGCCTGAGCGGATCCGCGAGCTGATCGAGCTCCCCGACGGCTTCGCCGAGGAGGACTGGAAGGAGATGACCGAGCTCGGCTGGCAGGGCCTGGCGCTGCCCGAGGAGTGGGGCGGGCAGGGCCTGGGGATGGTCGAGCTGGCGGTGGTGATGGAGGAGATGGGCTATGCACTGGCTCCCTCGCCGCTGCTCTCCAACACGGTCGCCGGACTGGTGCTGGCGAGCTGCGCCGACGAGGATCAGAAGGAGCGCTACCTGCGGCCGCTGGCCGAGGGGCAGCGGCGCGGCACGCCCGCGCTCTTCGACGCCGGGACCCCGGCGTCGATCGGCGAGTTCTCGATGGAGGGGGGCGGAAGCGGCGAGGGGGTGGTCCTCGACGGCGAGAAGGTCCTGGTGGTCGACGCCGGCAGCGCCGACTTCTTCCTGGTCGCCACCAGCGACGGCCGCAGGCACATCGTCGATCGCGACACGGACGGCGTCAGCGTCTCTCCCGCGAGCTCGATCGACCTCACCCGCAAGCTGTTCACGGTTCGGTTCGATCGGGTCGAGGTCCCCGCCGCCGACACCCTGCCGGCTGCCGCCGCCGACTACATGCCGGTCTTCCATCGTGGCTGTGTGGCGATCTCCGCCGAGCTCACCGGGATCGCCCAGCGGACGATGGAGATGGCGGTCTCCTACGCCAAGGACCGCCAGCAGTTCGGACGGGCGATCGGCTCATACCAGGCCGTTTCGCACAGCTGCGCGCAGATGCTTCTGGAGACCGAGAACTCGCGCTCGGCCGCCTACTACGCCGCCTGGGCCGCCGACGCGGAGCCGGAGACCCTGCCGCGCGCCGCCTCGATCGCCAAGGCCTACGCCTCCGATTCCGGCTGGCGGGTCGCCGCCGCCTCGATGCAGGTGCACGGTGGAATCGGCTTCACCTGGGAGCACGATCTGCACTTCTGGCTGAAGCGGGCCCGGGCCGATGCCTCGATGTTCGGCGACGCCAAGTGGCACCGCGAGCAGGTCGCCGAAGCCGTGCTCGCCGCATAGGCGTCTCGGCCGGCGCGGTTAGCGCCGGCACATGCATGTCAGGCGGCGAAGCCGCCGCAAGTGATTCCCGTCGGCCCGTGAGCCTCTAGTCTCGCGGCAGCGCTTCGACGAAGCGCTCGAAGGCGGCCATGTCGGTAATCGCGGGGCCGTGGCCGGGGAGGATCAGCTTCGGCCCGAGCCCGGCCAGCTTGCGGATCGAGCGGCGGTTCTCTGCCGGGTCGTAGGTGAAGATGCGCGGCGGCTCGCGGACGCCTGGAAGGGTGGTGGCGAAGCTCATGTTGCGCAGCACGTCGCCGCAGATCGCCACCCGATCGGAGTCGCGGAAGTAGACGACCTCGCCCCGCGCGTGCCCGGGGGCGTGCAGGACGCGGAACCCCCCTACCTCGTCGCCTTCGGCGAGCACCCTTTCGACCTGATGGGGCGGGCCTTCCCAGAGCTTCGCGATCAACCGGTTGACCGGGTTCGAGGCTCCCGCCTCCTGGACCGGGCGGCGCCCCTCCATCGCCTCGACATCCTCGGCGTGGCAGGCGAGCGGCACCCCGCGCTTCTCGCAGACGTCCTTGGCGACCCCCTGATGATCGGGGTGGACGTGGGTCAGCGCGACCAGCGAGAGCTCCCTGCCACGGAGCTGGCCGAGGATCCGGCGCCGGTCCCAGCGCCTTCCGGCATCGATCAGCACATCGCCCGCGAGGTAGACGTTGATCGTCGGGCGGGGGAACTCGTTGAGGCGCCAGACGCGCTCGGCGAGCTGCTTCACGGCGCCAACCTATTCGATGCCGGAGGCCGGCCCCGTCAGAGCCAGGCGAGCCCCGACGAACTGGACCATGCCGCTGATCCGCTGATGGATGTCGCTGAAGCCGCGCTGCTCGAGTGCCTCGGCGATCTCCTTGGGGGTGAATATCCGCATGCCGCTGAGCCGCTCGACCAACGGCTTCGCGAGGCCACGAGGCGCCAGCCGGCGCTGGGCCGAGGTCATCAGGGCGATTCGGCCGCCCGGGGTCAGTACCCGGGCCATCTCGTCCAGCCCGGCGAGCGGGTCGTCGAGCAGGTGCAGGGCGGCGAAGCAGCAGACGGCGTCAAAGCTGGCTTCGACGAAGGGCAGCGAGGTCGCATCGCCGCGGATCAGGCAGAGGTTGGGAAGGCCCGAGCTGCGCAGCTCGGCGCCGCCGCGCTCGAGCATCGTTTCCGAAGCGTCGATTCCGACGACCAGCCCAGAGTCACCGACGGTGGAGGCGAAGGCACGGGAGAAGCTGCCTGGGCCGCAGGCGACGT
Source organism: Solirubrobacterales bacterium (assembly GCA_038222365.1). Lineage (GTDB taxonomy): Bacteria > Actinomycetota > Thermoleophilia > Solirubrobacterales > 70-9 > JBBRHQ01. The sequence continues at coordinate 2,748 of JBBRHQ010000146.1, read as the reverse complement.
CGAGGACGCCGTCTCCGGGACGCAGCCCGAGAAGGAGCCTCGCGATGCGGACCTCGTCCGCCATCCCGGGGCCGGTCAGCCCCTTTGCCACCTGGCCCAGGGCGGGTCGCCAGTAGCGGTCGTAGATCCGGGGCACGATGCCGCTCAGCATCAGGTCCTGGGTCGCGCCGGTCGAGGGCAGGTCCTCGGCGAGCAGGTCGAGGTAGGGCGCACCCGGATCGCTCGCCTCGGCGCGGCGCCTCGCCTCTTCTTCGAGCAGGGGCAGGGTCCGCCGCAGCGCGGTATCGGCCTCAGCGGCCACGCGGTTCGCCGCTGTGGCGCGCCAGCTCTTCCAGCTCGACGATCCGGCGCTCGCCCTCGATCCTGGCCGGGTGATCGGCGGGGAGCGGTTCGATCAGGCGCTGGATCCGGTTGCGGACCTGGAGTGCGAAGTGGGGCGTGGACGCTCCGGCGAGGGCCCGGATGTCCTCGACGCTGACCTCGTGCGAGGCCGCCAGCAGCTCGGGGCGCTCCGCCTCGCTCACCCGCCGCTGCCCTTCGGCTCGACCTTGCCGAGCTCGGCGCTGAAATCGAGTGCCGCCTGCTGCTCGATGCTGATCGCCTCCTGATCGCCGATCACCCAGACGTGGTTGTAGAAGGCGCGGGTCGGATCGGTGGTGTAGCCGGGCTTGACGTCGAGGAGGTAGGTGTGCAGCGTGCCGGGCAGGGTCGCGGCGTTGTCGGTCAGCAGCAGCGGGCCCCAGGTGCCGGAGCCGGAGAGCGGCGCGGCGGCGACCGCGTCGAGCGGGCGGTTGCTGCGGGCGATCACGAAGCCGTGGCCGGGGTCGTTGACGTTCCAACCGAAGCTGCCGTCGGAGTAGCGCGCGAAGTTGATCGCGTTGGCGACCGGCTCCTCCCCGGAGACCCGGGCGACCTGGCCGCTGATCTTGGTGATCTCGGCCTCGACCGTTGCCGGGATCACCGAGGTCGGCCCGAGAATGTAAGCCGGAACTCCCTTGAACTTGGCGAGCATCCTCGCTGTCGGCTTCGGCAAGCCCTTCTTGCCCGCGTAGAGAACGGGGTCCCCGGAGCGTGCGGCCCAGGCCGCGGCAGGCATCGCGATGCCGGCATCCCGATCGGTGGTGATCAGGACATGCTCGGGCGGCCCACCCGCGAGCTTCGCCCGCAGCCCCGCGAGGCGGGCGGCGACCTCGGCGGGCCCGCCCGCCTTGACCACCCTCGTCGCGTAGCCGCTGGGGACATCGGAGCCGGGGAGGGCGATCAACTGGTTGCCGTCGGTTCCGTTCGAGCCCTGGGGATTCATGGCTTCGAGGGCCTCGGAGCTCGCCCGGGGGATTCCGCCGGGCCCCGAGAAGAGGATCGGGGACCCGACCGGGTTCGCGAGCAGGGCCGCCGCTGCGATTCCCGCCTGCCAGTCGCCGTCCGCGACCAGGGTGACGGCGGCGGGAGAGTCGTCGGGAACGGTGGAGGGGAAGGTGGCGAGCGCCGCCGCGGCGGCGTTGGCCGTCACGGAGGAGCCGCCGACCCGGGTCGTGTTCTTGGTGGCGAACTCGGGGAAGCCGAGGTCGGTGGCGTCGCTGGCGGCGCCGGGTCCGGTGCCGCGGGCCCCGGTTCCCTCGAGCCGCGGGGCCGGACCGCTGGGACCGGCATCCTCGCCGGAGTCGAAGACGCCGAACAGGTAGAGGCCGAGCCCGACGAGCGCCAGCGGGATCACCACCAGCATCACCTTCGAGAACAGCGAGAGCGGCGGCAGCGGCTCGAGCTCGGGCTCTGCGGGCGGCGGCGGTGGTGGCGGTGGGGGCGCGAGGGTCGCCGTGCCATGGGAGTTGCCGTTCGAACGGGCGGCCTCCTCGGCAGGGGAGGGCTCGGGAGGGTGCGCTCCCGAGGCGTTGATCGGGCGCTCGCGCAGGCGGGGTAGCCGGAGCCGTGCCAAGGAAAGAACGCTACTGGTGGGCGTGCGCCGGTGCAGGAAACTCCCGGCCGGGGTGGCTTCTGACTGGCTGGTCAGCTAGGCTGGCCGGAATTGACTGACCAGTCAATCAGTCGAATGGGCAGCGCCGTGGACGGCCGACCAAGGGGGCAAGGATGGATTTCGCACTGACCGACGAGCAGCGGGAGTTCAGGGACCACTGCCGCCGCTTCGCCCGCGAGGTGATGCGCCCCGCGGCCCCCCGGCACGATCGGGATGAGAGCGTCCCCTGGGAAGTGATCGCCGAGGCACGGCGCTGGGGCCTTCAGGGCCTCGAGCAGATGCAGCGGATGGGCAGTGACGGTGACGGCCAGATGGGGGCGATCTACGCCGAGGAGCTTCACTGGGGCTGCGCCGGCCTCGCCCTGGCGATCTCCGGCTCCGGCCTCGCCGCCGCGGGAATCGCGGCCACCGGGACACCCGATCAGATCGCCCGCTGGGTGCCGGAGTGCTTCGGCACCAAGGAGGAGATCAAGCTCGGCGCCTACGCCGTGACCGAGCCGCAGGCCGGCTCCGACGTGAAGAGCCTGAAGACGACCGCGCGTCGCGACGGGGACGAGTGGGTCCTCGACGGGACCAAGGTCTTCATCACCAACGGTGGCATCGCCGACGTCCACGTCGTCGTCGCGACCGTCGATCCGACGCTCGGCACCCGCGGTCAGGCCTCGTTCATCATCGCCAAGGGGACGCCTGGGATGAGCCCGGGCAAGAAGGAATCGAAGCTGGGCATCCGCGCCTCGCACACCGCGGAGGTGATCCTCGACGATTGCCGCATCCCG
>JBBRHQ010000145.1:0-7545 GCA_038222365.1 Solirubrobacterales bacterium | reverse complement strand
AACTTCGACTTCTACTCGCACCCTCTGCAGACCGCCCGCTTCACCAACGTCAGTCAGACGAGGCAGATCCGCAACGGCTACTTCCGGCAGGTCTCGCGCTTCCAGGGCCGGCGCCCCAACGGGCAGCAGATCAAGGGCGAGATGGTGCTCGACCTGTTCGCGATCGACCCTGGCAGCAACGTCTGCGGCGAGCGCCAGCAGGTTCGCTCCGCCCCCGCCAACCGCAACGGCCGCTCGCTGAGGCTGCTGCGGACCGTCCAGAGCGTGATCTTCGGTCCCAGACAATGAGCGAGGCAAGGAAAGCGAGGAGCATGCGAAGCGCGAGGCTGGTGTCCATCGTCCTCTCCCTGACCCTCGGCGCGGCGCTGCTCGCCGGGCCGGCGGCTGCCCCGGCCGCCCCTTCGGCGCTGGCCAGCGCCAACGTAGTCCACCGCGGCCACTTCTGGTCCTGGACCGGGCCCCGCAGCTGGCATGCCGCCTACGGCAAGAACGGGATCACCGTGATCGGCAACGACGACGAGACCCTCGACCTCGGGTTCAGCAGCATCTTCTGCACCCCCGCCCCGAGCGTCGGCGCCTCGGTTCGCCGCTACCTGAAGAGCACCCGGCGGGCGATCGCCCGGGGCCGCACCAGGATCGTCTCGAAGAGCAGGATCCGCCAGGTCCGCGGCCTCGGTCCGAACTACTTCCGCCAGACGCTCGACATCGCCTCACGGGCCCACGGCAGGCGCCTGCTCGGGCAGATCGCGCTCGACTACCAGGTGCCCGACCCGACCTATTGCTACGGCCGCAGCCTGGCGCTGATCGCCCCGGCCCGCGGCTTCCGCGCCAGCCTCAACCAGCTGCTGCGAATCTACGGCTCGCTGGCCTACTTCGGTCCCGGCGCGCCCATCCTCCCCGACGACTGAGCGACCGTCAGCCGGTGACCGTGATCGTCCCCTGCATGAAGGGGTGGAAGCTGCAGAAGTAGGCGAAGCTGCCGGGCTTCTCCAGGGTCACGGCCTTCGACTCACCCTGGCCGATCGTCCCGGTGTCGAAGGCGCCCCCGCTCTTCGAGGTGGCGGTGTGGTTGGTCGAGTCCTGGTTGGTGAACTCGACCGTCGTCCCCTTCGCCACCGTCAGGGTGGGCGGTGAGTAGGCAAAGCCCTTGATCTTCACCGCGCTGCCGCCCGTCGAGGCTCCCCCGCTCGCCGCGGTCGAGCTCGAGTCCGAGGATCCGCCACCGCTCCCGCATCCGGCGATCGCCAGCGCGGCGATCGCAAGCGCCGACGCGACCAGTCGGAAGCCGGGTTTTCCCATCCCCCTCATTCGGATTTCTCCTCGCCGCCGATCGAGCCCTTGAACTCCCGGATTCCGTTGCCGAGCGAGCGCCCGAGCTCGGGAACCCGCTTCGGGCCGAAGACGATCAGGGCAACGATTGCGACTATCACCAGCTCCATCGGTCCGATGTTGGGAATCACTTTTCTCCGATCGTGGGTTGGTTTGGGGAGGGACGATTCCGGATGGCGCGATTCGAAGCGCCAGGGGTCCTACCGGGGCCGGCGGCTGATCGGATCATTTCGGCCGCCGATTCGGATCCGACTGATCCGATTGCCCTGAGGCGCGTAATGGATCGACAAGGACGCGGGGGCGCCCGGCCGCTCCGATGCGGCCTTGCACTCCCGCCAATCGTTGCGCTCGCCTCACAGCGCTGCGCGAAAGGAGTGATCAGATGAAACAGAGCAAGCAGAAGCGCGGTGCCCTCGACCGGGTCGCCAACGACCCGGTCTCCCGCCGCAAGTTCATGGCGCTCGCCGGTGGCGGCGGGGCGGCCAGCCTCTCGGTGCTGCTCGCCGCCTGCGGCGGCGGCAGCGACACCACCGCCGCGACCACATCGTCGACCCCTTCAAAGGGGGGCAAGACCGGCACCGAGCAGTTCGGCAAGGGCGACATCGGCATCCTCAACTACGCGCTGACCCTCGAATACCTCGAGACGGCGTTCTATGCCGACGTCGTCAAGAGCGGCCTGTTCAAGGGCTCGGACCTCGCGACGATCAAGAAGTTCGGCGCCGAGGAAGCACAGCACGTCTCCGCCCTGACCGCCGCGGTCAAGCAGCTCGGCGGCAAGCCGGCGCCCCAACCGAAGACCAAGTTCCCCCTGAACAGCGCCAACTCGGTGCTGAAGCTGGCGGGCACCGTCGAGAACCTCGGCGCAGCCGCCTACCTCGGACAGGCCGGCAACATCCAGAGCCCGCAGGTGCTGGCCTCCGCGCTGGCGATCCACAGCGTCGAGGGCCGTCACGCCGCGGCGCTGAACACCCTGCTCGGCCAGTCGATCACCCCGGACGGGGCGTTCGCGAAGCCGGCCGACGCGAACACCGTCCTGAAGTCGGTCCAGCCGTTCATCGTCGGCTGAACCAACGAGCAATCGAAAGGAAAGAGCAATGAGAGACGAGAATCTCACCCATCCCGAGCTAGCAGGAGTCGGGGTCTCAGACGACAACGGCGACCTCTCCCGCAGCGAGGTGATCCTCAAGGGGGCCCTGGCCGCCGGCGCGGTCTACGGCGTCGGCCTGGTCGGCCCGTTTGTCCGCCAGGCCCTGGCGACCTCGGGCGGCGGCGACGTCGGGATCCTCAACTTCGCCCTGACGCTCGAGTACCTCGAGTCGACCTTCTACGAGGAGGCGAAGAAGCGCGTCAAGGCGAGCGGGGACCTGAAGAGCCTGATCGACCTGCTGGCCGACGACGAGCAGCAGCACGTCGCCGCGCTGACCGCGTCGATCCGCCAGCTGGGCGGCAAGCCCGTCGCCGAGCCCAAGTTCACATTCCCCTACAACGACAAGGCCGGCTTCCTGAAGCTCGCCCAGGCGTTCGAGGACACCGGGGTCTCGGCCTACAACGGCGCCGCGCCCTCGATCTCCTCGAAGGCGGTGCTCGGCTCGGCCGGGGCGATCGTCCAGGTCGAGGCGCGGCACGCCGCGGCGATCCGCCTCCAGAACAACCAGCCGCCGGCGCCGGTCGCCTTCGACCCGACGCTGAGCAAGCCTCAGGTGCTGAAGGCGGTGACGCCCTTCATCCAGTCCTAGCCGACGCCCCCGGCGCCCCCCGGCGCCGAACGTAACCTTCCGTGCCCAATGGAGCCCTAAGGTTGCGCTCGGCCCGGGCCCGGGGGGGTGGCTAGGAAGTCGATGAGGAGGCGGCGGAAGACCTCGGGCGTTTCCAGGGGCGCCAGATGGCCCGCTCCCGGGACCATGGTTCGGCGGGCGCCCGGAATCGCCGCCGAGATCGCCTCCGCGCCGTCGCGGAAGTCGGGGAGATCGTGCTCGCCGGCTGCGACGAGGACAGGGGCCTCGACCCCGCCGAGCAGCGCGGGGTCCTCTTCGAGCGGATCGGGCGGCCGCTCGGCGTCGAGGCCCGCCTGCAGCTCGAAGGCGCGACGCTGCATTCGCGCCACCCGCTCGCGCTGCTCCGCCGGGGCATCGGGCAGGAGCCAGGCGTCGAGGATCGCCTCGACCGCGTCCTCGATGTCGCCCCGCTCCAGCGCCGCCTCTTCCGCCTCCCAAACGGCTGTCAGCTGCGGCGAGGGCTCGAAGGCGGGCGGCGGGGCCGAGAACAACGCCAGCGCCGAGACCCGCTCGGGCGCAAGGGCGGCGATCCGCATTGCCACCGCTCCACCGAAGGAGTTGCCCGCAAGCGCTGCCCGCTGCACCGAGAGCTGATCCATCGTCTCCAGCACCGCTTCCCACTCCGGATGATCGCGAGGTGGAGCTTCTCCGAAGGCCGGGAGGTCGACCGCGATCACCCGATGGCCGGATTCGGCAAGCGCGTCCAGATGCTCGGACCACATCGTCCGATCGGCTATCCCGGCATGGAGGAGGACGAGGGCCGGCCCGCGACCCACCTCGTCGTACGGCAGCACCGCCCGGCTCAGCCCCGCATCGCGGGGAAGAGCAGCACCTCGCGCAGGCTGCGGGCCCCGGTCAGGACCATCACCAGGCGGTCGATCCCCAGGCCGACGCCGCCGGTCGGCGGCATCCCCTGCTCGAGGGCCTCGACGAATGCCTCGTCATAGGGCTGCGCCTCTTCGTCGCCGCGGCGCATCTCCTCCGCCTGCATCTCGAAGCGGCGCCGCTGCTCGTCGGGGTCGTTGAGCTCGCTGAACGAGTTGGCGATCTCCATCCCGCCGACGAAGGCCTCCCAGCGCTCGACCAGCCCTTCCTCGGAGCGGTGGGCCTTGGCGAAAGGGGAGAGCTCGACCGGGTAATCGACGATGAAGGTCGGCTCGATCAGCTCCGGCTCGACCCGCTTGGAGAGCAGCCCGTCGACCAGCTTCCCCCAACCCTCCTCGGGGTCGGGCTCGGTCCCCATCGCCTCGGCCAGCGCCTCGCGCGTCGGGTGCTCAGCGATGTCGATCCCGGTCCGCTCGCGGATCGCCTCGCGCATCGTCACCCGCTTCCAGGGCGGCGTCAGATCGATCTCGGCGCCGTCGCGTTCGATCACCGTGCTCCCCAGGACGCGCTCGGAAACCTCTGAAACGAGCATTTCGAGATCGTGGGCGGTCTTCACGTAGTCGGCGTAGGCCTCGTACCACTCGAGCATCGTGAACTCGGGGTTGTGCTTCGGAGAGATCCCTTCGTTGCGGAAGTCACGGCCCAGCTCATAGACCCTGTCGATCCCGCCGACTACGCAGCGCTTCAGGTAGAGCTCGGTGGCGACCCGCAGGTAGAGATCGCGGTCGAGCGCGTTGTGGTGGGTGGTGAAGGGCCGTGCCAGGGCGCCCCCGTAGAGAGGTTGCAGCACCGGGGTCTCGACCTCGACGAAGCGGTGATCGTCGAGCCAGCGCCGCACCTCGCGCACCGTGTCGGCCCGCAGCCCGAACAGCCGCCGGGTCTCCTGGTTGGCGATCAGGTCGAGCTCGCGGCGCCGGTAGCGGGTCTCGGTGTCCGCCAGCCCGTGGTACTTGTCCGGGAGCGGCCGCAGGCTCTTGGTCAGAAGGCGCCAGCGGCTCACCGCCAGCGAGAGCTCTCCCCGCCGTGTGGCGAAGGCCTCGCCCTCGACCCCGACGATGTCGCCGAGGTCAAGGTGGACCAGGAGCTCGAGCGCCTCCGGCCCGAGCAGGTCCTCGCGGGCGTGCAGCTGGATCTGCCCGCTGGCGTCGCGCAGATCGAGGAAGGCGGCCTTGCCGTGGCCGCGGCGGGCGACCAGGCGCCCTGCGACCCGGTGGCGGGACTCGGTCTCGATCCCGGCCGCCAGGCCCTGGTGGGCGGCCCGGACCTCGCCGATTTCCTCGCGCTCGGCGAACTGGTGCGGGAAGGGCTCGATCCCCGCTTCGCGCAGGCGCTCCAGCTTCTGCCGGCGGTCGGCGAGGAGGTCGCCGGGGACCTGCTCGGCGGGGTCGGGTCCATTCGGCTCGCTCATCGCGAGCCGAGCCTATCCACCCCCGAGATCGGGCGCCGTCGCCGCCCTGGTCTGCTCGGAGAGCTCGGACGAGGCCTAGGCAGCCTCGATCTTGGTGATCTTCAGCTTCTTCTTCGGGCCGCGAGGCACGTCGACGCTGACAACGTCATTGCGCTTGCGGCCGATCAGCGCCTTGCCGATCGGCGACTCGTTGGAGAGCCTGTGCTCGGCCGGGTTGGCCTCGGTCGAGCCGACGATCTGGAACTTCTGCGAGTTGCCCGACTTCTGATCCTTGACGTGGACGATCGAGCCGAACTTGACCTCGTCTGTGCCGAGGGCCTTCTCGTCGATCACGGTGGCGCGGCGGAGGCGCTCCTCGAGCTGGGCGATCCGCGACTCCAGGAGAGCTTGCTCGTTCTTCGCGTCGTCGTATTCGGCGTTCTCGCTGATGTCGCCGAACTCGCGCGCTTCCTTGATCCTCTCGGCCACCTCGCGACGCTTGGTGGTCGAGAGCGTCTCGATCTCTTCCTTCAGCTTCTCGAGCCCCTCGGGCGTGATCACGGATTGGCGAGTCAATTGCTCTTTCCTTAGCTTCGGACGGGTCAGGATCGGGGTCCCCCGGCCCCACAAACAGAGCGCCCTGTGCAGCGACTTCTCAGCCACGACACCGGGCACCGAGCGCGGCAGTATAGCGATGCCGTCTACCCGCTCAGGAGGGCTCCGACGCGGCGATTGCATCCTCCAGCGCGGCGCTCAGCCGAGCCGGGTCCTCGAGCTGCGGATAGTGCCCGAGATCGGCGAACTCGGCGACCTCGGCCACTGGGCGAAGCTCGCGAAGCCCGCCGAGGACATCGGGGGTCGCAACAGGGTCGAGCATCCCCCAGGCGAAGCGCAGCGGCCGGCCCCAGTCGCGGATCGCACCGTGCCAGCGCTCCGCGTAGATCTCCCGCTCGTCCATGTAGCGGACCAGGCGGTGGCCGATGTGATGACCGCCGTTGTGGGTGATCAGCGACCACTGGTCGGCCTCCTCGGCGTCGGTGAGGGGATGATCCGGGGAGAAAATCGAGCCGAACTGCGCCTTGAAGAAGCGCTCCGAGGTGAGCCGCGAGGCCACCGCCCCGAGGGGGCTGCGCAACATTTTCTGGGCCAGGGTGGGATGGGCCAGCTCGAGGATCATCGAGCCGTTGAAGAGCAGCGCCCCGACCGCCTCGAAGCCGAGCTCGCCGGCGATGTCGCGCGCGAACAGCTCGGTGGCGACCGAGGTCCCCATGTCGTGGGCGCAGATGAACACCGGCCGGCCCTCGCCGTGGCGAGCGATCAGCTCCTCGGTCAGATCGGCCTGCCAGGCGAGGCCGTAGGTGTGGTCCCGCGGCTTGTCGGAGAGGCCGAAGCCGAGGAAGTCGAAGGCGAGCGCCGCCCCCCCCGACTCGATTCCGAGTACCTCGCGCCAGTCATAGGAGCTGGTGGGGAAGCCATGCAGGAGGAGGAGCAGCGGGCCATTCCCGGCCCGGCTGAAGACATGGATCCCATGGTCTCGGAAGGTCTCCCGCCGACCCCGCGTGGCCCAATCCTCGACCCTTCCGGTGAGGCTCATCGGCTCACTCCGGCGAGCGCCGGCGGCCCGGCGCCGAGTCCGCGGACCAGCTCCCTGGCACGTTCGATCCCGGCGCTGCGCTGCATCTCGTCGGCCACCTCGCGGGGGGCCTCGAGCCGCTCGAGGTAGTGGGGATAGAGCTTTCGCAGGTAGCGGCTTGCTCGCTCGCTCCCGAGATGCTCCTCGGCCGCGTCGATCACCCAGAGCAGCTCGTCGGCGACCTCAGCCGCCGACGGCTGGGCCGATCGGCGCCCGGTCAGCTGCTCGAAGACCCAGGGGTTCCCGAGGGCGCCGCGGGCAATCATCACCGCGTCCGCCCCGGAGCGCCGGTGGGCTTCGCGCGCGGCCTCGGGCGTGCTCAGCCCCCCGGAGATGATCACCGGGACCTCCACCCGCCCGACCCGCTCCCGGGCCAGCCCGTAGTCGGGCGCGCCGCGGTGACCGTCCTTGGCGCTTCGCGGATGGAAGGCGATCGCCGCCACGCCTCCCTCCGCGGCGAGGCGCTGGGCCAGCTCGAAGCCGGAGCGGTCTCCGGGCCGCAGGCCGGAGCGGAGCTTTGCGGTCACCGGCAGGCC